>DATBNQ010000010.1:0-16342 GCA_036554185.1 Gemmatimonadaceae bacterium
TGGTCGGGCTGCTTGCGCCGAAAAAAGGGCCCGAATTCACAGAGGCGACTCTGATAGGTGGGCCGAGGATAACGAAGGTTGCGACGCACGCAACCGGCACCGTGGTGATTCCTGTGGTGAACGGAACGTTCGCATTCGACATGTATGCGGGTCCGCAGGAATGGAAAAAGCTCAATGCGCTCGGTCGTGACTTCGACCAGGTCAACCCATATGGCTGGGCGTTTGTACGGCCACTGATGCAACCGATTGCGACATCCGTAATTCGCCTCGTTCTGTGGATGCACAGCGCGCTGAATCTGAGTTATGGGATGGTTCTGATAGCGCTCGGCCTTCTGGTTCGACTACTTATGTGGCCGCTGTATCAGACATCGATGAAGACGTCGATCAAAATGCAGATTCTGCAACCTGAGCTGACTGCGGTCCAGGACAAGTTCAAGGATGATCCGGAGAAACAGCGGGCTGAGATAATGAAGGTCTACCAGAGCCATGGGATGAATCCACTATCCCCATTGCTTGGCTGCCTTCCGTCTCTGTTGCCGATGCCGATATTGCTTGCGCTGTTCTTTGTCTTCAGAAACACGATTGAATTTCGTGGCGTTCCGTTCTGGTGGATGAGCGATCTATCCGTGCGGGATCCTTACTACATACTGCCTTTGTTGATGGGCGCGTCGATGTATCTCATCTCGTGGATTGGAATGCGAAATACGCCGCCAAATCCACAGGCGAAGATGATGAGCTACATCATGCCGGCGATGTTCACGCTATTCCTGTACAGGGAAGCAGCCGGGCTCAACCTTTACTATGCGACGCAGAACCTTGCGACACTGCCACAGCAATGGCATCTGTCCCGTACACGGGGGGCGAGCAAACCCAAAGTCGTCGCGGTGTCGAAGGATACGGGTGATGGTGCGTCGAAGGCAAAGGTAAAGGTGAAGGGAAAGGGCTAACCTCGATCGACTCGATGGTGTGAGCGGAAACCGGTGGTGCCTGGTACTCGGTTGCGGTGTAGTTTAGGGATATATGCGGATCACGTACATCGGTCACGCGACGCTGCTGATCGAAATCGGCGGGAAGAAGATTCTCACCGACCCGAATTTTGATCCTTCACTCGGGCGGTTTCTCGCACGAGTAAGTGAGCCTGGGATTGCGATTCATGAGCTACCCAAGCTCGACATGATCGTGCTGACTCATGCACACGCAGACCACCTGTCGTTTCGAACACTTGCAGAGATCCAGCCCGTCCCGCTATATGCTCCGCCCGCGGTTGCGCGTTGGATCCGCCGGAACGGCGTGCCCAACGCGATCGAGTTCGGACCTGGGGAGTCGCTGGCCAGCGGAAGCGTTACTGTGCACGCAGAAGTGGCATCGCACTCTGGAAACCGGTATCTGCTCGATCGCTGGCGAAAGCAGGCTAATATGTATCTATTCGCTACTAAATCAGAAAGCGTGTTCTTTGCCGGGGACACTGCGCTGCGTGAGGACTCCACGGCGCTTGTGGATCGAGAGCTTGAAGGGCGGCAGCTCGACGTAGCCTTGCTTCCGATTGGCTATGCACCGAGCTGGAAAGTGGGATTCCGCCGAGGCCATCTCACGAGCATGGACGCACTCACTCTGTTTGAAAGACTGGGCGCCAGGCATCTGATCCCGTATCACTGGGGGACCTTCAATCACGTTACTGCATCCGCGCATGATGCGATACGGGAGTTGCGACAGCACGTCAAAACACATTCGCGTGGGTCAGACGTCCGCATTCTTGATCCGGGCGAATTTATCGACGTGGCGTCGGCCGCTTCTTGAGTGCAATCGCAGGTGATGAGACCATCGCAGCAGTTGCGACCGCTCAAGGGCGTGGCGCAATTGCGATCATTCGCATTTCTGGTCCATCTGCGTTTACGATAGCCCGACAGCATGTAGCGCCGTGGCCGGCGGTTCAAAGACAGGCAACTCTCTGTACCCTGCGCGACAACGACGGGGATCTACTGGATGAGGCACTTGTAACGACATTCACCGCGCCGTCATCGTTCACTGGCGAGGATGTGGTCGAGATTTCGACGCACGGCGGCGCTGTGGTACCGACGCTCGTACTGGCCGCTCTTGTTGCATCTGGTGCCAGGATCGCACAGCCGGGCGAGTTTACACGGCGTGCCGTATTAAACGGAAAGCTCGATCTGGTGCAGGCGGAAGCAATCGGCGACTTGATAGACTCCACGTCTCGCGCCATGCAGCGAGTGGCGATAAAGCAGCTGGATGGCGGCCTCTCCCGGCGTATCAATGAGCTACGAGACAGCGTGATCGATCTCGAAGCATTGATTGCGTACGATATCGACTTCCCGGATGAAGATGACGGTCCGATATCGAGGGTGCGGATCGAAGCAGCGACGGGAGCTGTAGTGGAGTCGTTGACGTCGCTACTCGAGACGACACCTGCGGGAGAACTTATCAGGACGGGTGCGCTCGTGGTGATTGCGGGTGCGCCAAACGTTGGCAAGTCGTCACTGTTCAACGCAATGCTTGGGCGATCGCGTGCCATCGTAACTGAAATGCCAGGTACGACTCGTGATGCAATCGAAGCTGTTCTGGATTCAAGGCCCTGGCCGATTCGTCTAGTCGATACGGCGGGTCTGCGTGAGACAGTGGATGTGATCGAGCAGATGGGCATCGAAGTCGCGACCCGGTATCTGGGGTCTGCTGACGTGATTCTGGCATGTGGCGAAACGAGCGAGGATGTAGCGGCAACCTCGGAAGCCATCGCGCGGACGACCGATGCGCCGGTCATAAGCGTGCGCACGAAAGCAGACCTCATGGGTTCGACAGATGCTGGTGCTGTAAGCGCGCTGACCGGGCAGGGCGTCAGGGAATTACTGGACTCAATCATGGTGATCATTTCAGAGCATCACCGAGCCGTACCACTTGACGCGCCGATTCTCTTTCGGGAACGGCAGCGTTTCTGTGTCGAGCTTGCTCGTGATGAGATGACGGCCTTCCAATCCGCCCTCAAGAATCAAAGCTTGCCAGTATCGGTGGCAGCGGTACATCTTCGCAGCGCGGCAGATGCACTGGCAGATGTTACCGGAACCGTCGATGTGGAGGATGTATTGGACCGTCTCTTTCGAACCTTCTGCGTGGGTAAATGACCAGCATCAGTAGCGGCGCAACCTCGGCACGTCCATTCAGCTCGACTTCAAGCCTGGACGTTTCTGTCGAAGTCGAGACGCCTGAGCAGATTGCGCTGTCGTATTCCGTTGCAGGCATCGGTTCTCGCGGAGCCGCCGCCGCAATTGACACGCTCATCAGCATCATCGCGCTTGTGGTGTTGACGCTCTTTACCGGCATCGCCGCAAGTTATGCCGGTCTCAGGCTTGGGAAATTGAATCCTTCCGCAGCTTGGGTAATGGCGGCATATGTCATCGCTCAATTCGTGGTGACCTGGGGTTACTACGTGATATTCGAAGGACTCTGGGACGGTCAGACTCCAGGCAAGCGATTCATGCATCTGCGGGTTGTGCGTGATGGCGGATTCTCTGTCACATTCGCGGCATCAGCAATCAGAAACCTGCTGCGAGTAATCGACGCGTTCGGCGTATATCTGGTGGCGATCATAGTCGCCATGATGAACGATTCCCGAAAACGGCTCGGCGATATCGTGGCTGGCACATTCGTGATCAAGGAGGAGCGAACCAAGCCACGATCGGCGGAGCGGCAATCGGTTCAGTCACGAAATCGCAACCTGTTTGCGCAGCTGAGCGATGACGAGTACGCGGTCCTGGATCGATATATGGAGCGTCGCACAACGCTGGCCCCAGCGCATAGAGATGCAATTATCGCACAGCTCGCGAGGAGATTCGAGCGATATCTACCACCGACTTCGGAGGCTGCACCACGAGCGTCGCTCGTCCGGCTGTACGAGTCAGAGCGTGACGCGCGTGCGCGCGGGGTTGCGTCGCGGAGTGACATGGGCGCGCAACGGGAACAGCACGCGATCGTCGCGCTTGGATTGAAGCGCTGGAATGATTTTGCTGCTGCGCTCGATGCGGCGTATGCGAAGGGGCTATCGCATATGAAGCCGGAGGATGTGTCATCACTGGTGGCGAGATACAGGGAAATCACCACGGATCTCGCGCGGCTGCAGACAGCGAGCCGTGGTCGGGAGACGGAATCTCTGTTCTACGTGAGCAGACTTGTCGCTCGTGGACACAATCTGTTGTACCGGCAGCGGGGGCGAACCACGGGGATCGTAATGGAATACCTCACCGCAACTGTACCCCGCGAGGTTCGTCGCTCCTGGCGGCCGATTGCTCTCGCGGTGTTTCTGCTATTCGGTCCCGCGGTAGTGGCCTATATCGCTGTCGTCCGAGAACCTGCGGTGGCCACGCAACTGCTTCCAGACGAGATGATAAGCCGAGCCACAGCCGGAACGGAACGGGAAAAACGCGGTGAAGGTTATGTGTCCATTCCTGAGGAAGTGCGACCGATCGTAGCAAGCAGGATCATCTCGAACAATGTGACCGTCACGTATCTGACGTTTGCAATGGGTTTGACGGCTGGAATCGGGACTGTGTTGCTGCTGATATTCAATGGAGTCGCGCTAGGGAGCGGTGTTGGTCTGTTTGCGTCGTACGGAGTCGCGCGACTGATTCTGGCTTTCGTAGCTCCGCACGGCGTGCTCGAGCTCAGCGCAATCTGCATAGCCGGGGGTGGCGGACTGTTGATTGCCAAGGGGATTCTTCTTCCGGGAAACCAGACGCGGCGAGACGCCCTTACAGAGAACGGCAAGCGGGCAATCAATCTGATTGCCGCATCCTCACTGCTCCTGCTGGTCGCGGGAACGCTCGAGGGACTGGTGTCGCCGAGGGTGTGGCCCCTTACATGGAAGTTTGCAATCTCGGGAACTACTGCCCTGTTGATGCTCGGGTATCTGTCACTGGGTCGTGGAGCCGGTGCAGCGAGCCAGCGCGATAGCTGATGTCGGCACGTCGACAACAGGCTGGACACGCCTCAGCGATACTGGCGGCGACGGTCCTGTTGATTGGGACTCCAGTGCCAGTGTTCGCTCAGGTGAAGACCGGTGTACGCGCAGAGGACCTGGGGATAAATGCGGCGATTGGCCTGGCCACTGCGAGCGTCTGGTCACTGGCACGTGGCCATGGTTTCAAGGAAGCAATCTGGCGCGGGCTCATTGGTGGGATGACGATCGGTGTTGCGCGACAGGTTGCGGCGAGCCCGTTCAACGGATCCGGTTTGATCGGTCGCGAGATGTCTGCCGCGGGTATCTCTGTAATTACCTCTGCCGGCAGCGAGCATACGACACTGGCGTTTCCCATTGGTCCGGTCGAACTACAGCTTGTGGATGGCAGGGTCTTTGATTGGCGCGTAAACGCTACATACGCGGCCGCGGCGATCATCAACTCCGTAAGCAGGACTACGCAGATAGATTCAAAATTGTCGCTGTATTCCGGCACGTTCGTTTTTCGTGACGATCGTGAAACGTTACACACCTCCAACGGCGAAGCTCGTGGGTCGGAATTCTTCGGCGGTATCAAACTCGCAAAGAGCGCGTTCAACGGTTCCGGCGGGACACCAAACGTGCTGTTTCATGAGAATGTTCATGTACTCCAGGATGACTATCTGGCGCTTGCGGTTGCGAACCCGATTGAACGACTCATTCTGGATCGAAGTGCAATAGGACGTCGAATAACCCGGCACATCGATGTCGGTCTCCTTTCGCTTGGTTTCAACGGGCTTGCGAATGGAATCGTGCCGTATTCTGCGCGGCCATGGGAGCGTGAAGCCTACGCGCTTACTCCGCGCCACAACTACTAGAGACGAACTACGGTACTACAGTGCCGATCGTTCCTTGATCTCAAGGTATCGATTAATGAGGGCTGCGGTCATGCTGGTCGGAGCCGTATCGATTACTGCGACACCAGTCTGACGCATGATCTGGAGCGCCTCCTCCCTGGCTGAGAGCAACTCTTCGGCGGCAGCACTTTCGTACGTCTGCTCGTCGGTGGCTCCGGGAGATGGAACTGCGGCTGCGACGAGCTGTTCGTTGCGGAGCGCTACTACAAGCGGCAGATGACGTTCCGCACTGCGTGCTGAGAGCGCGATGACGGCGCGGGACGAGCGCACATCAATCACGTCCGTGAAGAGCACGATGAGAGATCGCCGGCGATTGCGTTCCGTCAGCGTCCGGAATGCAGCGGCATAATCCGGTTCGGTCATGCTAGCTGTAACCGAGGTCAACGCATCCCGGATGGCACCAATCGTACCGGGCGCACGAGTGGGGGCGATGTAGCTGCGGACGAGTGAATCGAAGGCGATCAATCCTACTCGATCACCGGTGGAGAGCGCTATGTCAGCAAGTGTGAGCGCAGAGGCGAGTGCGTACTCAAAGCGCGGCCGATCACCTGCAAGCTGCGTCATCATGCGTCCGCAGTCGATCGCGATCATGACCGTCTGGCCCTGCTCGACTGTGAATTCGCGGGATATGAGCCGATGGCGTCTTGCTGTCGCCTTCCAGTCAATGTGTCGTGGATCGTCGCCGGCGACATAGTCCCGGAGATTTGCGAAGGATGTACCTGCGCCACGGCGACGGATCACCCGTTGTCCAGCAGTCCGAAGGCGATGTTGTGCTGCAAGGAGACGGTAACGTCCGGCGCCAACGATTGATGGGACTACCGAAATAGTATCATTTAGCTCATAAATAACCGAACGGCGGACGAGATTCCATGGACCGGGAATTGTGAGCGCAACGTGGCCCAGTGGAAAGCTGCCCCGCGCTCTTCCGGCGATCGTGACGTGAATGGCGAGTGGGGTGTCTGCAAGCAGTGGCAGGACGTCTGGTAAAGCGCTGGTCGCTGTGATCGATGAGGGGAGCTGCTGGGTAAGGGTCAGTTTCAGCGGAGCCGGCCACGTCGAGAGTACGTCGTAGTGCGCGTCCCTCGAGTCTCCAACACCGATGGTGGGTGGAAAAACGCGCTGGAGTCGTATATGCGAGCGCCCTGGTATCCTCAGCATGTCAACGAGGGCAGCAATGGCGATGAGTGCGACCATTGCCGTCGCTGCTGCCTGTCCGACTGTTCCGGATGAAAGGATCCAGATGGGTGCGGCGATCGCCAGAACCAATGCAAGAGTTGGCGTCGGTGCGTAGCGTGCCAGTGCACGGAGCCCACTCATAATGCGATGCGGGAACTCCGATGCTGTCACAACAGATTCACCAGACAGAGAAAATGGCGACAATGGAATTCCACTGTCGTCTTACTTGGGCGCCGGCACGCGCGACAGGACAGCGCCGATGACATCGTCAGTGGAACGGCCCTCGACCTGGAGTTCCGGTGCGAGCAGTACTCTGTGGCGCAATACCGGTAGTGCGTGCTGCTTTACGTCGTCCGGCGTGGCGAAGTCACGGCCGGCTACAAGTGCCGCTGCGCGGGAGATTCTGAACAGTGCGACAGCAGCTCTGGGCGATGCGCCGAGTGTAAGAGACGGATCCTCGCGCGTCGCGCGAACGATGTCGGTGATGTATTCGCGAACTTCAACCGTGACATTCACGTTATCTGTCATTGCCCGCAATTGGAACACTTCCTCTCGTGTTACGACTGGGGCTGGCATGAAAGTATCTGCCCGTTCCGCATCGAAGCCGTCGGAATAATTCGCAAGCATTGCAAGCTCCGCGCTCTTCGCTGGATAGTTGATCCGGACGTTCACGAGGAAACGGTCCAGCTGTGCTTCCGGGAGCGGGTATGTTCCTTCGTATTCGACAGGGTTCTGCGTCGCGAAGACGCTGAACAGTTCGCCGAGTGGATGTGTGACGCCGTCCACGGTAACCTGACGTTCCTGCATCGCTTCTAGGAGAGCCGACTGCGTTTTGGCCGGCGCGCGATTGATTTCATCCGCCAGTAACAGGTCGGTGAATATCGGACCAGGGCGAAATTCAAAGGCGCGCGACGACTCCTGATAGACACTGACACCGGCGACGTCAGACGGCATGAGATCGGGAGTAAACTGAACGCGTCCAAAACGAACGTCGAGCGCGCCAGCGAGAACGCGAACGAGCAATGTTTTTGCCGTGCCGGGTACACCCTCGAGCAGCACGTGGCCTCGCGCAATGAACGCCGCCAGGATCTGATCGATTACTTCCTCCTGGCCCAGGACGCGTGCGCCAACGGTTTCGCGAATGCGTTGAAGCGTGGCTGATGTAACGGTCAGATCGGTCACTCTCGGAAGGCCCTCTCGATGTTCGCGACGGCTGCGCCTGTGGCGGCAAAGCCATCTGATGAAGCGGATGAAGTGATTGCAGACGCCGCGACAATGGTGTCCACATCACTGGAAACGGCAGGGATACGGTTACGGAGCGCTGACAGGTAATCCGAATCTGGCAACGACCTGGGCAGTCCAATCGGGTGACGTCGCCTGAGACCACGTACCAGTCGATTGGTGCCAAGCGCTTTCGCATTTACCTGGGAATATGCATACGCGAGAGCGCCAACATGCTCAAGCGGAGAACGACGTGATACTGGAGATGCCGGTACCGGCGCAAGTGGTCTTATGGCAAATGCCAGAAGGAGGACCAATGCCGCAGCTACCAGCTCGATTGTCATGCGACCGAGCGGAGTTTCGATAAGGGCGCGCTCGATTGCCGCGACCATATCCGCGTGGCTACCGAAGCCGTGATGGTACTCATCGAAGATGATCCTGTTGGAGCGGGGTGGCATTCCAGCGAACGCGGTAGCGAATTGAATTGCGCGTACTATCGCGATTGCTGGCCGCGGTTCACGGATCACCTGGTTGATGACGATTTGTGCCGGCGCAACGGCAATTGCATAGCCGCGTCCGACTCGATGGCCGAGGACGAGTGCAAATTGCTGGGCGGAGTCGAGTTGTGCCATCCTGCTGCCCTTCGGTGGCTCGAGCCAGAGGAATGTCTGATTACCGGCTTTTACAGTCGATTCGACAGTGACCGATATGGGGAAGGCAGCCTGGAAGACAGCACGCGGATCCTGGCCGGCCTGTGCCGGCGGGTTGCCGCCAGCCACGACGGTTCGACCCAGTGTGAAGAATCCACCGGCAGGTGTTGTAGTTTCGAAGCCAAGCGAATCAGCCAGAGCGTCGTCATCCACGGTGAAAACCAGGATCGCGCCACGGCGAACAGCGGCTAGAAGGCGAGTTTCCTCCGTAGATGTGAGCGGTTGCGCCGGGTTGAAGATGACGTAGGTGGAGTTGCTGTCAGGTTCCGTGGACAGAGCTTTTTCATTACGTCCCATGGTAAAGCCGACTCGTTTCAGCACGTCGTACAGGGCGCGCGTGCCGCCGGCGCCTGTAGCATAGGAGCTGTACATCGTTCCCGCATCGGAAGTCTGCTGTGGGGCGAAGATGACGAAAAGGACGAGCAGAACAGCCACCGCCGAAAGAATACGGACAGGCAGAAGCGACGTGCCTGTCGATAAAGCAGCCGCTCCGACATCACGTTCCGGGGCGAAGCTCATGGAATCACACTGCGAACGTGGCTCTGATTGGCGCTGCCCGCAGGCAGTGCATTCAAAAGCGCCGCGGCGAGCGAGTTCAATCGCATGTAGCGTTGTTCGTCGCAGATGCCGATGCCATAGATGACTGTTTCGTACGATCGGGTGAAGTCAGCGAAGCGCGGCAGGTCTATTGCATCCGGTCTTCGCCGAACCTCACGTAGATAGTCGCCCGTAGTCTTGGACTCGTGGAGGGATACGAGACCGCGTCGTGCGGCCGACCCCAGCAGCGCCAGATAGAGGGCGTGCGCCGCTCCCGTGTAGTCGTTCTGTGCCGCGCGCTCCTGCGCTGTGCGCCACCAGTCCGTTCCGCGGCCAGCGTCGAAGTGTTGTCGTCCGAGAGTGGCGGGTGAGTAGCGGAGGAGAAGACCGTATGCAACGCGTGCGAGGACTATCAGCAGCATCGCTCCGAGGGCCAGCCTGAGCACAAAGCCGACTGCCGGGTGGCTTGCAGCGAAGCCAAGGAATCGGACGATGATGCTCCATATCCATTCAGCGACAAGCTGACCGATGGACACCGTATTGTGCCCGGCGAAGTCGCGGCCGCGAAGGACTGCCGCGACCGTATCCGCGATGGCCGAGTTACCGATCGGATTCATTAGTATCTATCCGATACTAATTCTTACTCATGACACTGTGTTCTGAAGAGGCGAATTGGCATTGAGCGCCTGAGTCATGAGCTCGATGTCGTAGCCTTCCTTGCGTATCCGGATGTCGTAGTAGAGGAGTGTCACGACGATGGTGCTGAATGGAGAAATTGCGGCAGCCACCAGGAGGGTTATGACAGCCGTAACTGCGACGGCATGTGACAGCGATGCGATGGTTTGCGTCAGGACGACAGTGACCAGCAACGTGAAGACGAAGACACCGCCGACGAGTCCGAAAATACGCGCGCCGTTGTCACTCGAGAGCTCGCGTGAACGAGAGATTGCGTCGCCAACCTTGTTGTCCTCGAACAGTACCGTCATCGGCAGGGCGAAGTATCGCTTGAAGACAAAGAGACCTGGTACGATGAACAAGATGAGTCCGAACACCAGAAGAATCCACTTCGTGAACATTGCGACGAACAATCGGCCAGGGCGGCTGAAGGCGGTTCGGACCGACTTTTCGAAGTCGACCGGCATACCTAGGTAGGCGGCCGATGCCGCGCAGGTCATGGCACCTTCCGTAAACGGTGTGATGAATGCGCCGGCAAGGCGGACGAGCGATGAGGTGACGAGGCCGTCCGGTTGCTGAAGCAGTGCGGCAGTCTGGCCTATGTAGGACGATATCGCGACCGGGATTGCCGCGAAGATATTTATCGCGACAAAGACTGCGAAATGGCGCCGGTAGATCTCGAACGCAGCGTCGAGGATTTCAGAGCTGGAGCGGGGGCGGAAGTCCGACATCAGCGCAGCATGTCAACGCCGGATTGTGGCAGCGAGCAATGCCGAGCTGCCATGGCTGCGGCTGCGTCAGGCGCTTGCGGCGGACGACTGCTGACCCGCTGCGACGGCGGCTATCTGGGAAGCATCTGCGCGGACAGTCCAGCCAAGTCCACGGCCGGCAACGGCGGCATCGGTAAGACGGGCACCAACGAAGTAGCCACTGCGTTCGGGGATAATATTTCGATCGACGGTTCTGGCATCGTCGCTCATTCCCCCGGATAGATAGCGCAGCCGTAGACCAAGTCCCGCCCGGTCGAAATGCTTGGCTACGGTGCGCATTATGAACGGTTCCGCTTCGCGTACGCGCGCATATTCCTTGCGGGCGTAGCCGAAGTATTCCCAGGCTGCATGACCGGGACTCACGATCCGGCTGGTCTGCACCGCGACGCCCTCGTTGACGATGAGCTCGCGGAGAGAAGCACGGCGGCCAGTCTCCCAGTAGTCATAGTTTCCACCTGCGTCGGCGATCAACTGGCGCATTTCGCTCTGGCTGGTGGGAGACGTATATCGGACGGCGTGCGCTATTTCGTGTGCCAACCAGAGCGGGATCAGCTCTGGCTCGAGGCCAAGGGCACTGGTATCCGCATTCGTCTGGCCGGTAAAATGCTCGAGTGCGATGAAGGCCATTCCGCGGCCGCCGACTACGAGTTCTCCGGCATTGGCGGCGCCCACGCCGACCATCAGAACAACATCGGTGTCGACATCGGCGTCCAGCACTCGGCGACTTTCGGTCTCGGCCAGTCGCGCGAGGGCCACGACATCGATGCGTGCGAGCATGGCGCGGAGGTCATCGCGATTGGCGTGCGTAGTAGCGCGAACGACTTCCTGGAAGTGCGGTCCCTCTGGATCGAGGACGTAGTTGGTCCAGTAAGGGTCAAGGATTCGGCGATGCGCTTCGAAGTAGCGCATATATGCGGCGACGCGATCTGTGCTGTCGATGACAGCGAAAAAATCGGGGAGCAAGTTGATCAGCATCTGCGCCAAGAAAATACCGCGTTCGCAAATGCACAACAAGAGTCAACGGCGAAGTCATCCGATTCTCCCAAGCGGGCGAAGCATGCCGCGGGCTGTCCGACGACGGCAGCGCGGAGCAAATCCGTGCCGTGGCACAGAATTTCCCTTATACCTGTGAAAGCGGTAATTGGAGAGAGTATGACTGCGTTGCGCAGGATCGAGCTGCGGTGTCCATCGTGCAGCCACGAGTTTCCGTCACAGACGGTCGTATCGACGAATTGGTTCGGGGGCAAGCGAACCGATTTCCATGAACGCGCCGCCGGGGCGCAGCCGTGGGCATACCAGGTACACATGTGCGACCGATGCGGGTATTCGGGCGCAGAGCGTGATTTCACGGACCAGACAGACATCAGTCCACTGGTGAGGGAGCGTGTTTGGAGCGAGCTATCGCCACACGTGCACAGTGCCGCCACCGGTTCGGAAAAATATGAAGCTGCAGCAAAGGTAGCTGAATGGCAGGGCGCCGATCCTCGATACATCGGAGATCTCTGGCTTCGTGCTGCCTGGTGCTGTGTGGACGAAGGTGATGTCGAGGCCGAGCGGTATTTCCGGAGACTTGCGGCGTGGTCGCTCGAGCAGGCGCTGGAATTTTATGATACCGTCGCGAGGGACGATCGTGCTGTTCTGGTCTATCTGGTTGGTGAGCTCTGGCGTCGCATTGGCGACATAACGCAGGCGAACGCCTGGTTCGACCTGGTAGCCGATGAGGTTACCGATCCCGTCGCGCAGAGATGGATCGTCGAGGCAGCGCTCCGGCAACAGGCAGATCCGCGGGAGTGGTTCGCGTAAGTAGCATGTAGCGTGCGCTGCACTACCTGGTTCCGAAGAGCCTGTCTCCCGCGTCACCCAGACCAGGCATTATGTACCCGACGGAGTTCAGTTCACGATCCAGCGACGCAGCATACACCTGAACGTCGGGGTGCGCGTCCAGAAGTTTTTTGACGCCCTCAGGGGCGGCGACGAGGCAAAGGAACCGGATGCGATTTGCACCAGTTCGCTTGAGAGATGTGACAGCGGCGACGGCACTGCCTCCTGTTGCGAGCATTGGATCGAGCAGGAAGAAATCACGTTCGGCAGCATCGCCAGGAATCTTGAAGTAATAATCGACTGGCTGGAGGGTCTCATGATCGCGGTAGAGGCCAATGTGACCGACCCGGGCTGATGGGACCAGCCGCAGTACACCCTCGACCATTCCGAGCCCCGCCCGCAGTATGGGAACCAGTGTCAGCTTTTTTCCACTGATGTGATAGCCGGTGGTGTGCTCCAGTGGAGTGTCCACGTCGCGGGGTTCGACGCCCAGATCCTTGGTAGCTTCATAGGCCATCAGCGTTGCGATTTCATCCACCAGTTCCTTGAAGATCTTGGTGGGTGTTCGCCGGTCCCTGAGCAAGGTGAGCTTGTGGAGGAGGAGCGGGTGGCGGATAATAGTTAGGTTCGGAAACTCCATAATCTCAATGAAAGAATATCAGGCTGTGATGGTCAAGCTTACGCGGCACACGCGTGAGAATGAAGATACCCTGACGGATCTGCTGAACGAGCGCAGCCGTGGCGGCTGGGAACCGACGCTTATCAGCCAGCGGGGTGAGCAGCTGGTGCTGATATTCAGTCGATCGGCGGAGGGTTGAAAGCCGACGGGGCATGTTTCCGGATTTCTCCTCGAATAGTAGCAATTAGATACTAATTCTAGATACTAATTATGGAAATAGAGTTCTACGGGGCGGCCCGAGAGGTTACCGGGTCATGCCATATCCTGCGAGTGAATGGCAAGGTGGTGCTTCTCGATTGTGGAATGTTTCAGGGAAAGAGGAGTCAGTCGGCGGAAAAGAACAAGACGCTTCCGGTAGCAGTGGATGAGATCGACGCTGTCGTGCTGTCGCATGCTCACATCGATCACTCCGGGCGGTTGCCGTATCTCGTGAGAGAGGGGTATTCGCGGACGATTTTCGCCACCTCTGCGACGCGGGACCTGTGTGCGGTGATGCTTGCGGATTCGGCGCATATTCAGGAGAGCGACGCCAAACATCTGGCCAAAAATCATCGTGAGTTCGTTGAGCCTCTGTATACGATGCACGACGCGGTTCGTACACAGGAGTTGATGGTAGGTATTCCTTACAACAAGACCTTTGACGTCGTGTCAGGGGTCAGATGCACCTACATCGACGCGGGCCACATTCTGGGGTCCGCATCCGTGATTCTGGACATTACGGAGAACGGATCGAGCAAGCGACTGGTCTTCTCGGGCGATATTGGGCGTCCGGGGCTCTCGATCATTCGTGATCCTGTAGTGCCAACGGCGGCCGACGTCGTGATCATGGAGTCGACGTATGGCAACCGCGACCACGAGACTGTAACTGACGCCCGTGCGCAGCTGGCTGCCGTGGTACGGGACACTGCAGCCCGCGGTGGGCGCGTACTGATTCCATCTTTTGCGGTGGGACGCACGCAGGAGCTGTTATACAATCTCAACGCTCTGTCACGTGAAGGGGCCATTCCCCTGATCCCGATCTATGTGGACAGTCCGCTCGCCACGGATACGACGACGGTTTTCGAGATGCACCCCGAGGTGTTCGATCATACCGAGGATCTCGTCAACAAGTCCAAGGATCTATTCCAGTTTCCGCAGGTTCACTTCACGCGGAGTGTCGAGGAGTCCAAATCCCTGAACACAGCGAATGGTCCGATGGTGATCATCGCCGCGTCCGGGATGGTGGAGGCCGGCCGGATCCTGCATCATCTTCAGCATGGTGCGGGGGATCCCAAGAATACGATTCTGTTTGTGGGTTATCAGGCCGAGGGGACTCTTGGGCGCCGGATCGAGGGAGCACCACCGACTATCCGGATTTACGGTGAGGACATTCCTCTACGCGCTGAAGTGAAGATCATAGACGGCTACAGTGCGCACGCGGACCGCGCAGAGTTGACGGCCTGGCTCGACGGTATCAGGGGAACCTCACCGAAGCTGGGGCCGATATTCCTGGTCCATGGTGAAGCCGACGTGCAGGACATCTTCAAGACGGCGCTTGCGGCGAAGGGGTATACTGTAGAATGCCCCGAACCGCGCATGAAGCGAACGGTCTGACGCGGCGCCCGGCGCGGTCATCCTGGCCGCGCCGTATCGCGGGTTTTGTTTTTTTCCTGCTGTTGATCGGGTGGATAGGCTCAGCTGCCGCCGTGCTCATATTCGCCGAACGCGACGGAGTACACCACGGCGCGACGCGAGTCGGGCAGGCTGACGCAATCGTGGTGCTGGGTGCGGCACAATACGCGGGCCGCCCGTCACCGGTCCTGAGAGCGCGTGTCGATCACGCAGTGGATCTGTGGCATGAGCGCGTCGCTCCATTGCTCGTGCTCACGGGGGGTGTTGGCGATCGCGACACCACGAGCGAGGCTGCTGTCAGCGCATCGTACGCGATGCGACACGGGGTGCCAGAGAGTGCGATCATGCTCGAGGCAGAGGGGAGAACCACGAGCGAATCGATCAGCTCGGTTGCGCTGACGCTTCGCGCGCGGCACCAAACGTCAGTTGTGCTGGTGAGTGATCCGTTCCACATGTTCAGGGTGTGGATTCTTGCTCGCCGGCATGGACTCCGGGTCATTACATCGCCCACACGAACTTCGCCGATCTGGGCGAGCGTGCCCGCCAGTGCCGGATATATTTTCAGCGAATCGCTCAAAGCACCCATCGCCTACCTGGTGGAACGATGATGAATACGAACGCAGTTGACTGGAGCAACAAGTCTCGCAGCGTATGCCGCGGTGTTGTTTGTGGCTGTATCGCTGTCGCCGCGCTTGCAGTATGCGCTGTTCCGGCCGGGGCCCAGGCGATCCCCCGGATTTCGTTCGAGAAGTACACGCTTCCGAACGGTCTGGAGGTAATTCTGCATCAGGATCACACGACGCCGATGATCGCGGTCGACACATGGTTTCATGTGGGGTCGGGTGATGAGAGAGCGGGTCACACCGGCTTCGCGCATCTTTTCGAGCATCTGATGTTCATGGGATCCGAGCATGTGGCGACGGGCCAGTTCGATCAGCTGCTCGAGGCAGCTGGCGGAAACAACAACGGATCGACGACCGAAGATCGGACCAACTATTACGAGACAACGCCCTCGAACGCATTGCCGCTGGCGCTATACCTCGACAGCGATCGGATGGGTTTTCTGGTGCAGGCACTCGACAGTGCGAAGGTCGACCTGCAGCGAAACGTCGTCAAGAACGAACGCAGACAAAGCGTTGACAATGTTCCGTACGGCAAGTCCGATGAAACGATCCTGGCGGTGCTGTACCCAAAGGGGCATCCATACTCATGGCCGGTGATCGGGTCCATGGTCGATCTGTCGGCGGCTACGCTCGAAGATGTCAAAACGTTCTTTCGAACCT
>DATBNQ010000026.1:0-10896 GCA_036554185.1 Gemmatimonadaceae bacterium
GAACTTGCCAAAATCTTCCGGTCGAAGGTTTTCCAGATACGCCTTGAGCTCTTCCGGTGACATTGGTCGAAATTCCGTCTCCGACTCAGATTCTGGAATCGCGTCCGCTTCCGCCAGGACCGCAGTTGTCAACAGCTCCTCGCTCGCAAAAATCGGCGCATTGAATCGCAACGCGAGCGCAATGCTATCCGAGGGCCGCGCGTCGATCACGACGCTCCCGTCGCGGCTCGCAATGTGAAGCTCCGCGTGGTACGTCCGTGAGACGATACGCAGAACGTTCACTCGCAGAAGCGTGGCACCGAGCTGTACGATGACATTCTTGAGTAGATCATGCGTGAGTGGACGTTCGCGATGCATCTGATGCATCTCTATCACGATCGATTCGGCTTCCGCCTGTCCGATCCAGATCGGAAGCAGCCGTTCGCCATCCTTCTCGCGAAGAATGACGACATAGGCGTTCGATCCTCGATCCAGACCGAGCCGCATCACCTCGACTTCGAGAAGCGCCATCCCTTGAAGATAATCCCGGGGAAACGGCGGGCGCACAAGGGAATGCAACCTCGTCATCCGCACGCCGTGGAATCCACGCTGCGCGGGGATAACGATTGTGCAGCCCGGCTATGGTGCTCGCCTAAATTGCCCGCTTGAGCGCTGCAGCGCGGTCCGTCCGCTCCCAAGTGAACAGCGTGGCAGCGTTGCGCCCGCGACCGATCTTCTCCGGGACACGACCGAAGTGACCATACGACGAGGTCGCGCTGTAAATGGGCTTGCGCAGATCCAGCGCCGTGATGATGCCGCGCGGCGTAAGGTCGAACACCTCGTTCACCGCGCGCGTGATGGCCGAATCTGGAACCGTGCCAGTTCCAAACGTGTCAACCATGACCGATACCGGGCGCGCAACGCCAATGGCATAGGCAAGCTGCACCTCGCAGCGCCGCGCAAACTTGGCCGCGACGATGTTCTTCGCCACCCAGCGAGCCGCGTAGCACGCCGAGCGATCGACCTTGGATGGGTCCTTGCCGGAGAATGCGCCGCCACCGTGACGTCCCATTCCGCCGTACGTGTCGACGATGATCTTCCTTCCCGTCAGTCCCGCGTCACCCTGCGGGCCGCCAACTACGAAGCGGCCGGTCGGGTTGATATGGTACTTGATCCCGCGCCGGCGCATTTCCTTCGGAATGTTGGGCTCGATCACTTCAGACGTGATGAGCTGGCGCAAGCGGCGAGTCGAAATGTCATCGCTGTGCTGAGTCGACACGACGACCGTGTCCACACCGATCGGGATGTGATCCTCGTACACGACAGTCACCTGCGCCTTTCCATCCGGTCGGAGCCACTTCTTGCCGCCAGCGCGCCGGAAGTCTGCGAGAGTCTGGGTTATGCGATGCGCGAGCTGGATCGGCAGCGGCATCAGCTCCGGCGTCTCATCCGTTGCGTAGCCGAACATCATCCCCTGATCGCCGGCACCGCCCGTATCGACGCCCTGCGCGATGTCCGGCGACTGGCGGTCGATGGTGCTCATCACGGCGCACGTATTGGCATCGAAGCCGTACGATGCATCGGTGTAACCGATCCGACGGATGGTCTCGCGGACGATATCAGGCACCGGAACGTAGGTATCTGTCGTGATCTCACCAGCCACGACGGTCAACCCGGTCGTAACAAGTGTCTCGCACGCCACTCGGGCGCGGGGATCGTCAGTAAGTATGGCGTCGAGTATGGCGTCGGAAATCGCGTCCGCGACCTTGTCTGGATGGCCTTCGGTTACGGATTCGGACGTAAAAAGATGGCGTTCGGACACAATATCAGTGATGAGGGCGAGACGGAGGGAGCAACAACCCGCCGATGTGGCGGACGGCCGACTATTTCCGTCAAGCCGGATGAACGGATTAAGGGCCGGCGTCTCCAAACATATCGATATCCCCCTTGACGGGCAATCCGTACCGGAGAAACGGGGCATCACCGAAGGCGGATCGGACCGCAGTCCGCAGCACCTGCTCGACCTCTTCAGCCGTGCCCGCCAACATGGCAGCCTCTGCCGCCGCCCGGGCCACGTCGACGCTTATTCCCCGGATCACGCGTTTCACGAGAGCCACTGATTGGGCACCCACGCTGAGTTGTCGCACGCCGAGCCCGATGAGGGCGAATGCCATCAACGGCTGCGAGGCCATCTCCCCGCAGACGGCCACATCCAGACCAGCTGCCAATCCTGCCTGTACGGTCCGCCGAATGAGCCGGAGCACGGCGGGGTGCAGCGGTGTGAAGCGTGATGCCAGATTGACGTTACCGCGGTCGACTGCCAGCGTATACTGCACGAGATCGTTCGTGCCTATGCTGAAGAAGGCGACCTCAGGCGCGAGAATGTCGGCGCCGATCGCCGCCGCGGGCGTCTCGATCATCACTCCAAGCGGCACGTCTCGCCGGTGTTCCACGCCGCGCGCGGTCAGCTCGTCCGATGCTTCGATGAGCAGCCGGCGGGCTGCGCGGACCTCGTCGAGCGAAACGATGAGCGGAAGCATGATACGCACGTCGCCAAACATCGCGGCGCGAAGAAGTGCGCGAAGCTGCGTCTTGAAAAGCTCCGGCTCGTCCAGGCACATCCGGATCGCGCGCCACCCGAGAAACGGATTCGCTTCGGTCGGGTAGCCGCCGATCGGAAGCTTGTCGCCGCCAACGTCGAACGTGCGGATGACGACAGGCTTCCCCTTGAACGCGCTGAGTACTTTCTGGTACGCACGGAACTGTTCGTCCTCGTCGGGCATCGTCGCACGACCGACGGCAAGAAACTCGGTGCGCATGAGGCCGACTCCCTCGGCACCGCTGCTCGCCGCAGCTTCTGCCTCGTCGGGCAGGTCGACGTTCGCGCGCAGAACCATCCGCACGCCGTCGAGAGTGATGGGCTCCGCCGTAGCGATCGCGCGCATCGCGGCGTCGTCCGATGCGTCACGAACCGCCCGCTCCGCATACGCAGCAATCTGCGCCTCCGTCGGATGCGGGATTATGACGCCTAGTGAACCATCGAGGATCACGCGATCGCCTGCGTGAAGTTGAACCGTCGCGTCTCGCAGTCCCACAACAGCCGGCAGACCGAGCGAACGCGCCAGTATCGCAACGTGCGACGTTCGCGTCCCAGCGTCGGTTGCAATTGCGGAGATCGCGCCGCGATCGAGCTGCACCGTGAGACTTGGAGTGAGATCGTGCGTCACGAGAATCGCGTTCGAACCCTTCGGAAGATCCACCGGATCATGATCTTCCAGGTCCAGCAGCATCGACAGTACTCGGATATGAACGTCCGTGAGGTCGGCTACACGCTCGCGCAGCATCTGGTGAGTGTGCCGCGCGAAGCTCTGGCGCCAGTCTGCCATCACGAGGTCGAACGCCTTCTCTGCCGCGAGATTCTGATGGATCAGCGACCGAACGTTGTCCAGCAGCTCGACATCATCGAGCATCGCGATCTGTACATCGAAGATCGCAGCCTCCTCCTCGCCAGCGTGAGTACTCACACGCTCGCGAACCTGGACCAGACGTGCTCGAGCGCGCAGAACCACGTCGTCGAAGCGAGCAATCTCCGGCGCCACCTGCTCGTCCGATATGATTCGCTGTCGTACCTGCGGGACTTCCCACCGAAGTAGATGAACCGGTCCGACAACGATTCCAGGCGATGCAGGCAGGCCGACTATCGGACGAGGCACCTATCGCTCTCCGAACTTCGCTGCGACAAGCTGCGCCAGCGCTTCAATCGCTTCGTCGGCGTCGGGGCCAGTTGCGCGCAGGATGATGGCGGACCCGCACTCTGCCGCGAGCATCATCACGCCCATGATGCTCTTCCCGTTCACTTCCAGATCATCGCGCACGATTGTCACGTTGCTGGCGAATTTGCCCGCCGTCTTGACGATCTCGGCGGCCGGTCGCGCATGGACTCCATTCTTGTTCACGATCGTAACCGTTCGTTCGGCCATCAACGAGCCACCGAGTAAAGGACAAAAATGGACAGCAGTGCGAGTGCGGCGCGCCAGCCCGTCGCGCGCGCGCCAAACCGGGCCAGGATTACTGCTCCAACCACCGCGACAACTGCCACGCCACCGGCGAGGGCGCGGCCAGGGCCGATGATCCGCTGCAGAGCGAGCGGTAGAATCAGGCCGGCCAGAACCGCCGAGATCCGCGCGAGTGCCGCCGGTCCTTCTCTGAAAAGCGGATTCGCCAGCGCCGGTGCTACGCGCATCCCGCGTCGCAGGCCAACCCTGAGTCCCCATGCTCTGAGCGCTATGTGGCCCAGATTATAGGCGCCAAGAAAGATACATACCACTACCAGAGGCCCGGCGCCAAGGGCGAAAGCGGTGAGTGCAGTCAGCGAACAGAGTGGAAGCCAGCCAGCCCAGACCAACTGATCGCCGACGCTTCCCAGCGGTCCGCACAACGCGGTCCGATACCGCTCTATGCGGACAGGGTCCTCACCATCGAGCTCACCGCGCGCAAGAGCGCCCACCGCCACACCGGCGAGATACGGATGCGCGTTGAAATAGCGCGCCTGCCGGGCAAGCGCCGCATGATAGCGCTCCTCCGGCAGACTCTGGAGCAACGGCTTCATGCTGAAGGCGATGCCGTTGCCGACCATCGTCTCATAGTTCCACGAGCCCTGCACGGCGAAGAGTCTGATGAACGTCGCAGCGACAGCGCGCGCGCTCACCGGCGCGGGTGTCCCGCTATCCGCTCGTGCGCGAGGCGCGGTTTGCGGGTCCGTCACTGTAGCAGCAACAAAGCGGTGCCCGCGCCGAGGCCGAGGACGAAGAGCCAGCCCGCACGGGCCGCGCGATGGGTCAGCGTCCAGATCGCGCCGGCCGCGACGGTCGCCGCAAGCGCGGTAACGACCGCGCGAGAGTAAACCGCATCCACTCCCCAGACCGCCACGATCCGATGCGACAGGGGAAACAGAATCAACAATGCGACGAACGTGACGGCAAATCCGCGCAGCAGGTCCATCGTGAGGCCGCGGAGCTGGAGCGAGTCGATCGCGCTCGGCGATCCGATGTCGATCTCACTGCGCAATCGGCGCGCCTGGCTCGCGTTCCAGTTACGAACCCACACCATGCTCCTGCTGCTGAAGACGGCGGTGGCGAGCGAAACGAACATCGCGACCGGCAGCGCACCAGCGGAACCGACGGGCTGCCCCGCCATGACGACTCCGCCAACGACTCCGGCAGTGCCCCATTCCGCATAACGCGACGCACCGAATGGCAACGTCTCGAGCGCAATCAATTCAAGCACCGCTCCAATCAGCAATCCAGCCGCGGGACGACCGACAAACGCGCCCGCGAGCGTTGCGGAGATCAGCGGACGCGACAGCATGATCTGCGGAAAGCTCACCATGTCGAGCCCCACAACCGCGCCCAGCAACGACACGGGGAGGACGTTGAAGAGCAGCGATTCCAGCGTCAACCTGCACATCCGCGAAGCAGATCTTCAAGCGAGTGAGCCGTAGCCGATGGAACATCCTGCGCGGTCACGACGACGCCAAGCTCCACGAGGTCGCGCAGCGCCTGCTCTTCCGCCTTGTTGAGAAAGACGTAACGCAACTTCTGCGTGCGATCTTCGCGATGATGGATCCCGCCGACGTTGACCGCGGTAACCGGACGCACCGCGGTGCGTGCCAGCGTCAACATCGTCGCAATAGTTCCCGTGAGGACCATTCCCGTTCGCCGATCAGCCGCATACTTGGCGAGCTCGCGCGCAGCCTCGGCGGTGGACACAAAGTACACGTCCATGCTCGGGGGAACTCCCAATCGGTATAGCTCCTGCTCCCAATCCGACTCGGCCACCACGTCGTCGACGAGGACGATGAATCCGAGGTCGAGCGGCTGTCCCCAACCCACTACGACCTGACCGTGGATCAGTCTGTCGTCGATTCTGTAGAGTGCGATTGGCATTCAGGAAACGATGGACACGATGGCGGCGCGGCCCTTTTCAGCGGCGTGCGCCGCAGCTTCACCAGGACTCATCTCACTCGCGCAGAAAACGAAATCCATAAGCGCGGCGAGGCCGACGCCAGTTATGATCGCCAACCCAGGCGTATCGTGTTGGACGCGCCGCGCGGCAAGTGTCGCGCTGCCTCCGGGAAGATCCGTGAAGATAACCCGCACTCCATGAAGCGTGAGAAGGTCGCGGAGCCCACTCTCGATCTCCTCGCGACCGAGGCCCGTATTCGAGAATGGAATCAGCGCGTTACCGCGGCCGGTTATCTGCTCCACGGCGGAAACCAGTCCGGCCGGGAACGCGCCGTGTCCCGCGACAATCGCGCGCGGCGCGACGTCAGGGTCCATCTACTCCACGTCCTCCTGGAGGTAACGCCGGATGGCTGAAGCCTTCTGCATTCGTTGAATCAGTCGCTCGTTGAACTGTTCCGCCGGATTGATTCCGGAATACTGGAGAAGATGGTTCATTGCGATCACTTCCGCTATCACCGTAATGTTCTTGCCGGGATTCAATGGAATCGTGATCTTGGGAATCTCCACCCCGAGAATGCTTGCGACGGATGTATCGAGCCCTGTCCGATCCACCGGCGCGTTGCGATCCCAGATCTCGAGGTGAACCACCACTTCGATTCGCTTCTGCTGTCTCACAGACCGAATGCCGAAGATTGACGGTATGTTGATCAGGCCAACGCCTCGAATCTCCATGTGGTGCGCAGCGATCTCGTGCGCGCGCCCGATCAACACATCGTGTCCACGCCGCGATACAATCACCAGATCGTCCGCCACAAGTCGATGTCCGCGCTCGACGAGATCGAGAACGCACTCGGATTTGCCAATCCCGCTCGCGCCGGTAAAAAATACGCCGACGCCATAGACGTCAGCGAGCGAACCATGCAGCGTCGTGGTCGGCGCGAACAACTCCTCGAGCGCAGGCTTGACGCCGCGATAGAAATCCGCCGTCGAGAGCGCGGTGCGAATGAGAGCCGTGTTCCTCTCCCTGGCTCGCTCGAGCAACCCCTCCGGCGGTTGCTGCCCTTTGGTGATGAAAACGGCGGGGAGGTTGAACGAAAAGAAGAGATCGATTATCTCACGCCGCCGCACCGCGTCCAGTGAATTGAGATAACTGACCTCGGTCTCACCCAGGACCTGCAGGCGATCGGAGACAAAGCGCCCGACATATCCGGAAAGTGCCAGGCCAGGACTCGAGATGTCGGGCCCCGGCAGCTGCCGATCCAGTCCGACGCCGCCACCGAGATCGTCCAGCCGAAGCGGTTCGGCGAGCCGTTCGACAAGCTCACCGACCGTTGGGTGACGCGTCACGCGCGCTGCTCTGCCTCGTGAACCTGCTTCTTCTTGGCAGATTTGAGCCGACGAATCTGCGCATCCAGCTTTGCGATTGCGTCCGTCAGCGCCGGCTCGTGGTATTTGCCCTCTCCCTTCGCCACAAGCTTGTCATAATGCGGTGCGTGAAGCACCAGTTCCACGGTTTTCGTGACTCCATCCTCACCAACCCAGACGTCTGCGTCGACAGGTCTGCCAAGGTGTTCAATCAGTTTCTGCACGCCCTCGGCGGCCCTGGTACGAAGACTCTCTGTAATCTCCGTCTGATGTCCGTGGAATTGGATCTCCATGCTATGCTCCTTTGGCTGCGTTTTGAAGGTGCTCCAACGTCTCCGCTGCTGCGCGTTCCCATGTGAACGTTTCAGCAAAGCGACGTGCGTTGGTGCCTAACGTCGTGACCATCTCTGGCGAATCGAGCAATCCTCTCATGGCAGCGGCATACGCGGCGACATCGGATCCGGCGACGAGAAAGCCGGTATCTCCATCCACCACAGACTCCCGAATTCCAGGCGAATCCGCGGCGATCACCGGCGTGCCACACGCAGCTGACTCCAAATTACTGATTCCCCACCCTTCCTTGGGAGAGGCCAGTATCGTTGCCCATGATCTCCGCAATAGCTCCCGCTTCTCCTGCTCCGTGATGTACCCCAGGAACCGAACACGATCCTCGATGTTGAGTTTTGCAACGAGAGCCTCGAGACGGTCACGATCATCACCCTTCCCTGCAATCTCCAGGCGAGCATCGCGTCCATCGAGCAATGCGAAGGCTCTGATCACCAGATCCACACGCTTGTACCGTTTCAACCGCCCCAGATACGAAAATAACGGGATCTTCGAACGCACGTTCGGATCGGGTGTCAATGACTCGAC
This sequence comes from Gemmatimonadaceae bacterium, assembly GCA_036554185.1. GTDB lineage: Bacteria > Gemmatimonadota > Gemmatimonadetes > Gemmatimonadales > Gemmatimonadaceae > Fen-1247. The sequence goes on from DATBNQ010000026.1 coordinate 8,181, forward strand.
GTCGACACCATTGTAGATGACGCGAATTCGATTCGATGGGATTCCGCGGCTCACCAGGTCGTCGCGCGTGCTTACACTCACAGCCTCGAAATCCACTCCGCGGTAGCCTCGCCCAAGTGGACGCTCGGCGAGCCAGGTGGCCGCCGCGACCGCCAGCGACTCCTCGCGGAATGCCGTCGCGCCAAACAAGTGGTGCGTGATTACAACCAGGCGCCTGGGTTTCCACCGCGGCGTGTAAAGCGGAATCTTGTTGAGATCCTCGACGATTATATCGTACTCGCGCTCGGCGGCGAGCGCTTCGTATTCGCCGCGGACATGCAGCGGGAACGAGAAGCGCGAGCCGACACGCCGAACCCGTATTCCGTCGAGCACCGCATCGCGCGAGGCTTCCGGGAATCCGCTGCACAACAAATCCACATCGTTACCACGGGCTGCAATCCGGCCGAACACTTCGTGGAGATGCAACTCCGCACCGCCGGCGTGAGGATTTTGTCGATCCTGCCAGTTGATGACGAGAATGCGCAAGGGCTAGAGCATGCCCTGCTGGCGCGCGTACGCGTCGAGCACCCCATTCACGAACCGCGCGCTCTGCTCACTTCCGTAGCGTTCCGCAAGACGGACCGATTCCTTGATCACGACGCGCGGCGGAGTGGTTCCCTGAAGCAGTTCAGCGATCGCGAGACGCAGCACGGACCGCTCGATCGCACCGATGCGGCTGAGCCGCCAGTTGGTAGTCACGGCGCTCAGCGACTTGTCGATCTCGGGGCCGCGAGCGATGAGTATCTGCACCAGGAATCCAGCGAAGACCTGCTCCTCGCGCGACACGGCAAGGTCGTCCCAGACCTGCTGCGCCACTCGATCGAGCGCGGAGTCGTCGCGCATGTCCCAAGCATACAACGCCTGCAGTGCGCGCGATCGCGCACGCGACTCAACCCTCATCTGCCGGCTCTATCTGGTCCAGCACGTCGGTCGTTTCGAGCGCCGCGACGGCCGCGTCCCAGCCCTTGTTGCCATGTACGCCTCCCGCACGCGCGAGCGCCTGATCCATCGTATCGCACGTGAGCAGTCCGAAGCCGACGGGGATCTCCGCATCGATGCACACAAGTGCGAGCCCGCGCGACGCCTCGCCAGCGACGAAATCAAAGTGAGGCGTGTCCCCACGGATAACGGCGCCAAGCGCGACGAGCGCATCGTATCGGCCACTCGATAGCGCACGACGAGCCGCGAGTGGCAGTTCCCACGCACCCGGCACCCAGACGACGTCGATGTCATCGAAGGCGACTTCGTGGGCCACGAGCGCCTCGAGCGCACCGTCCACGAGTGCGCGCGTGATCGTTTCATTGAAGCGGCTGGCGACGACGACTACACGTCGCCCCGTACCGCGCGGTGTTCCGTTGAACTCTGCCATCTGGATTGTCAGGAGGCTAGCAGGTGTCCCAGCTTGGCCTGTTTCGTTTTCAGGTAGTGAGCATTCTCACTGGTTGACGGCGGGACGATCGGAACACGATCTTCTACTTCCAGCCCATATCCCTCGAGTCCGACGAGCTTGCGTGGATTGTTCGTGAGCACACGCATGGAACGCAAGCCGAGGTCGAGCAGAATCTGTGCTCCGATTCCGTAATTGCGAAGATCGGGGCCAAAGCCCAGCGCCTCGTTCGCTTCCACAGTGTCCTTCCCGTCGTCCTGGAGTTGGTAGGCCTTGAGCTTGTTGAGCAGGCCAATCCCGCGGCCTTCCTGATCAAGGTACACGATCACACCGCGCCCCTCGGCCTGGATCATCGCCATCGCAGTATCGAGCTGCCAGCCGCAGTCGCACCGTTGCGAGTGAAACACATCACCTGTGAGACACTTGGAATGCATTCGCACCAGCACGCCCGACTCGCCCTGCACATTTCCGTGAATGAGCGCAACGTGCTCGTGCTGATCCACATCGTTGCGGTATCCAATGATGCGCCACTCTCCATATTCGGTCGGGAGCCGCGCCTCGGCGACGCGATGAACGAGGCGCTCCGTGCGAAGACGGTACGCGACGAGCTGAGCGACAGTGATGAAAGTGAGCGATTGCTCGCGCGCGAACACCTCGAGCTGCGGTCGTCGCGCCGCTGTTCCATCCTCGTTGAGAATCTCGCAGATCACGCCCGCCGGCGTCATGCCGGCAAGTCGCGCCAGATCTATTGCAGCTTCAGTGTGACCGACGCGCTGCAGCACGCCACCCTCGCGCGCGCGCAGCGGGAAGACATGTCCCGGACGCCGCAGATCGGCGCGGTTCGTATTCGGATCCACGGCAACACGAATCGTCGTGGCGCGGTCCTGCGCGCTGATCCCCGTCGTAACGCCGAAGCGCGGCGCTGCATCGATGCTCACTGTGAACGCGGTCCGTTGCTCCTCGGTATTGAACTCGCTCATCTGCGACAAGTCGAGGTGATCCGCCCTCTCGCCGGTAAGTGCGAGACAGATGAGGCCACCGGCGCGCCGGATCATGAAGTTTATGACTTCTGGCGTGACGTGTTCGGCGGCGCAGATGAGATCACCCTCGTTCTCGCGATCGTCATCGTCGGCGACGATTATCATCTTGCCGGCGGCGATGTCACGCAGCGCCTGCTCGACAGTTCCAAATTTTGTTTCAGGCATCCACGGTCTCCGTGTAGGGACTGAGCAGCCTTCGTACGTATTTAGCGATCATGTCACCTTCGATGTGCACGCGTGCACCAGGCCG
>DATBNQ010000058.1:0-14337 GCA_036554185.1 Gemmatimonadaceae bacterium
GACACTCGCGACACGCTCGCAACCCGCGCGCTCACAAGCTACGCGACCTACACGCGCGACGGCGGCATCGGCTTCGCCCCGCTCAGCGCGCCGTCTGCTGCCGCAGAGCATACACAGGAAGCGCTCGGTGCGCAGCTCACGATCGGCAACTACGTGGGCAGGGATCGAATGGTGCTGACCGAGACACGACTGGGAGCGAACACGGTCAGGACTCACCTCACGCCATACGAAGACATACCAGGCGCCAACGTCCTCGTGCTCTCTCCAACGATCGATGCATCCAACGGCATCGGCGTAGGAAACCTCGTGCTTGGCGGCGGTCAATCGCTCATGAACGACACGCGCTGGACACTCGAAGGCTCCAATCAGACAACGTGGAACACCAGCGGAAGGCGAAACCACTTCAAGGAGCTGATCTGGGGACGCGTCGACGGACTGCGCCAGAACTCCTTCCCGAATCAACTTGGCAGCTACACGTTCAACTCGCTCGCAGATCTCGCCGCTGGCAATGCGGCAAGCTTCTCGCGCACCCTCTCACATCCGGTCAGTTCTGGAACCGTATGGAACGCAGCAGCCGCGTTCGCTCACGAGTGGGCACCATCGCGCATGTTCAGCGTGTTGTACGGAGCACGAGTCGAGGCTGATGGCTTCGCCTCCGCTCCCGCTCAGGACGCAGCTCTCGATAACGCACTTGGCGTGCGTACAAATGTCGCGCCATCACGCATTCATATCAGTCCGCGTGCGGGATTCTCATACACGTACAGCCGTGACAAGGCCAACGGAAACGGGATGAACAATTCCCCGATTGGCTCGTTCTACCGCAATACGACAGGTGTGATTCGTGGTGGAATCGGCGATTTCCGCGATCTGTTGCGTCCTGACATTCTCGCGAGCGCGTCCGCTGCAACAGGACTGCCGAACGGCACGTCACAGCTCTCGTGCGTCGGCAATGCCGTGCCGTCGCCTGACTGGTCGATGTTCCAGAGTGACCCCGGCACGATTCCCACGCGCTGCCTGGATGGCTCCGGATTACTCGCAGATTATGCCCCTGCGGTTTCACTGATCAGTCCATCGTACGACGTGCCGCACAGCTGGCGCGCATCGCTCGACTGGTCTTCCAACCTCGGTAGCTGGCTGCTCAAGGTTGGCACACTTGGCTCATATGACCTCTCGCAGCCCGGCACCGTCGATGTCAACTTCGCCGGAACTCAGCAGTTCACCTTGCCCGCAGAAGGCAATCGACCGGTATTCGTATCCACCGCCGCGATCGACGCGCCAAGCGGTACGGTGTCGCCCGCGGAGTCACGCAAGTCGGATCTGTTTGGACGTGTCGGAATGCGCACCAGCGATCTGCGCGGTTACGGCGGCCAGCTGACGACTACCATTTCTCCCGACGTATTCAAGTTCCGGTCCCGCTCGGGCTTCTCGTTCTTCACATCGCTGTCATACACACTGCAGGAGTCGCGTCGCCAGTTCCGTGGGTTCGATGGCGCTGCGTTCGGCGATCCGCGTCTCACGGAATGGGCGCCGTCCAACAACGACGCGCGCAACATCTTCGTGTACACGCTGGGGTTCTACGCGCGGAACACGGGCGCCGTAACGCTCTTCACCCGTGTGCAGTCCGGCCTCCCGTTCACGCCCATCGTGCAGGGCGACGTCAATGGCGACGGCCTGAGCGGCGACCGCGCATTCATCCCGAACCCGGCGCTGGGGGCGGATACGGCGCTGTCTAGCCAGCTGCGTTCGCTCATCGCCAACGGATCATCCAGCGCACGAAAGTGCATTCTCGACAATCTCGGACAGGTCGCTCCTCGTAACGGCTGCCGTGGACCGTGGACTGCAATGCTCAACCTTCAGTGGAGTCCCCCCTTCCCACGTCGGTGGCTCGGGCGTGTCACACCGAATGTCTATTTCGAGAACGTGCTCGGCGGAGTCGACCAGCTTCTGCACGGCAGCAGCGGACTCCGAGGGTGGGGCGGTCAGCCAGTCGTCGACCCCGTGCTGCTCGTTCCGCATGGCTTCGATCCCGCGTCGAAGAGCTTCAAGTACGCGGTGAATCCGCGCTTTGCAGATACGCGTCCTATCAACACGTTGACGCGGAACCCGTTCAGGATTACGCTCGACTTCTCGCTCAATCTATCCGTCGACTACCCGCTTCAGGAGCTGCGCCGGGCGATCGAGCCAGTGAAAGGGCCACACGGTTACGCGAGACGAACGGCGGATTCACTCGCGGCTTTCTATCTGTCACGCACCTCGAGCATCCACAAGTTGCTGCTGGAGAACAGCGATTCGCTCTTCCTCACCAAGCCGCAGATCGCGACGCTTCAGCACGACGATTCGGTGTACTCGAACCGAGTGCGCGCGATTTACATCCAGCTTGGAAACTTCCTCGCCCAGCACGAAGGTCGTGATCCGGGCAAGGCGGAGCTCGACAGCGTCAGGAATACGAGCAAGACGTACTGGAAGATTTTCTGGGAGCAGCCGGAGATAGCGGACTCGGCGATTACGCCAGCGCAACGTGAGCTGATGCCGATGTTCAAGACCATGCTGGCCGTCACGCCCAAGGATCGCGAGCACAGTCAGTGGCAATTTGGCAACCCGGTGACTTTTACTGACAAGCCCCGCCAACCCCAGAAATCCGGCGGACAGCAGAACATCCAGATCGGTCACTGAGGCACATGAAAACGGGGCCGCGCTCTTCGCGCGGCCCCGTTCCGTACCTGCCTCACTGCGCTGACGATTCAGTTTTCGTAATCGCCATCTCCGTTGTACACCAGACCCTCGGCTTCTCGAACACGGTCGAGTAACGCGCCATTGCCTTCAGCGGGCCCTCTTTCCGGTGCCGCGGCTTCTGCGGCACTGCTGCGTTCGAACCACGCCAGATTCAGCGTGTGATCCGGGGCCGGCGCGCTACGCCCGTCGAACACGGGCAACGCTCCGAAATCCATCTTCCCCCCTGGGAGAATTGAATGCGCACCATTGTGCGCACCGTCGGTACACCGGCGCATGATAACAAGTTTCGCGCCAGCCTACTTCAAACTTTAGCGGACGGTACGCTTTCATAGGGAAAAGCGTCCGAAGAGTGACCCTACCGCTACCATTCCGTCACATTCCGCGGCGTAACATGTGTAACGCTTTGTTACAGGCCGGTGCCCGCGTGCGTGCAGGCCATGGTGGAGGGGTGGGTGGATCGGACACGGAAAGTGTGTCGGATCCGATACGGGGAATGACGACTAACGGTGTCGAGCCTAGACTATCGTCGCCGGATCAATCCCGCGTGTCGCGAATACTCGCGCGACAGTCTCGGCGATCTTGTTGTTCGGCGTGCTCGCACCGGCCGTGATTCCCACCACCACCTCGCCAACCGGAGGCAGCCAGTCAGGCGTCGCAACATCATCGCGTCCCTGCCTCACTCGATGATGGATCACGTCCGCCTCCACATCGATGCACGCCGCGTCCTCGATGTGGTACGTCGGGACCTTGTTGGCGCAGAGGGCGGCCAACGAGATTGTGTTGCTCGAGTTGTAGCCGCCTACCACCAGCATGATGTCCGGCGGATCGAGCAGCATCTCCGCAACGGCATCCTGCCGGTCCTGTGTCGCCGAGCAGATCGTATCGAAAGTGCGGAAGTTCGTCGCCGCGTACTCCTCACCCTTCCCGCGCGCCATCGCGGCACGAGTCTCGGCCGCGATCGCGAGGCTTTCGCTTGCCAGCATCGTCGTCTGGTTCGCGACACCGATCCGCTGGAGGTCGCGTTCCGGATCGAACTCGGGCGACGCGGCATGCGGCGCGAACTTTTCCCGGATCTCCGCCGCAGTCCGCTTTCCTTCCAGGAAATCGCACACGAACCGAACCTCGTCCATGTCACGGACAATCAGATACTGGCCGCCGGGATATTTCATGACCTGCGACGCCGTGGCGCGGGTCTCCTCGTGATAGAACTTCCCGTGAATGAGCGCCGTGTAACCGTCTCGCGCGTAGCTCTCCACCCGCTTCCACACGTTCAATACCGAGCCGCACGTCGTATCAACCATCACGCAGCCTCGCTCACGGAGAGTGGCGAAGTCGGCAACCGTCACCCCGAACGCAGGCAGCAGCACCACGTCGTCCGGATTCACGATGCCGAAATCGAACGATGCCTCCGTGGTATTCGCGTTGTGCTTGAGGAAGATCACGCCGGCATCGCTCAACCGGGTATTGATGTGCGGATTGTGGATGATCTCGCCGGCGAGATAGATCTTCTTGTCGGGAAATTTCTTGCGCGTCTGATAGGCGTATTCGACGGCGCGCTCGACCCCGTAGCAGAAGCCAAACTCGCGGGCCAGGCGAACCGTCACGCCGCCGGCACTGAGCGAGAAGTCCCGCTCCTTGAGCAAATCGACCAACCGCCCGTCGTACGCGGCAGCCAACTCGCCCTCGACGTCAGCCTTGAGGCCGAATCCCTTTCGGAAATACGTTGGAGGTGTGGCGGGCGCGGTCATGCTTCAAATTTAGCCGGAGAGAGGCCCTCGAACGATTGTTCGAAGGCCGTCATCGACGCGCGAGCTCCGTCATTCCCGCTTTCGCGGGAATGACAACACGCGACGATGTGCATAGCCGCCCTAGTGCCGGCCGAGCACCTGCGCGTCGATTTCCACGCACCAGGCGTGAAGCAGCATGAGATGGACTTCCTGGATGTGCGCCGTGACACTGCTTGGCACCGCGAGAAGGTGATCGACAGTCCCTTCGACAACACCGCGCTCGCCAGTCATCGCGATCGTAACAGCGCCCTTCAGTCGCGCCATCGCGAGCCCACGCACGACGTTCTCGGAGGTGCCGCTGGTCGACAGCCCTATCGCCACGTCGCCGTGTGACGCCAATCCTTCGATCTGGCGCTCGAACAATGCACCGTAGCCAAAGTCGTTGGCGATGCACGTGACGGAGCCGATGTCGCCGCCGAGCGCGATCGCCGCATAGGGGCGGCGAGTCTCCTTGAAGCGTCCGATCAGCTCGCCAGCCATGTGACTCGCCTGCGTCGCCGATCCGCCGTTACCGAAGCAGAGAATTTTCCGGCCGCCCAACACTGCTCTTACGAGGGCGTTACCTGCCGCGTCGGCCGCGTCCGCGAGGGCCGTTGCGCTTGCCTCCGCCGTGCGGATGCTTTCCGTGAAATGGGCGGCGATTATGTTGTGGCTTTCTGTCGTCACGTTTTCTCTCGTTTGCGATCTCGTCCTGCGACCACGGTCGGTCGAGAAGCTCCTGAAGCTCGTCCAATGTATCGGCCTTCACGGCGCCGCGCTGGCCACGCACTACCGCAAACCGCATCGGCCGGTCGAGCACGGGGAGTTCCGCTTCGGTAAGCGATCGCGCGATCTTCTCCGGCAAGCGCAGACGCGCCACGCCGAAGGGCGATCCGTCAGGCCGGGACTCGACGTCGTAATCGATCCACGCCTCTCGATCGCGCACGAGCACAACGTCAGGCAGAAGCGCCAGGCGCGCGCGCTCTTCCGGCGATACGAAATCGTCAGGGTTTACGGTCAGGCGCGCGTTACGGAACTCCTCGACAGAGTTGACGTTCGCCAACTGCGATTCGTAGAGCGCGGTAAGCTCTTCGAGCCCAAGTCGTGGCGTGCCCCCGCCGGATCTCCGGTACGCCTCGCGCACTCCACTGATGGAGGAGTGATTACGCTTGATCGATACCTGCCGCGCCTCCTCGCGTGCGGCGGCTTCGGCGAGAATGTGTCGCGCTTCGGTGGCGATATCCGGCGTGAATTCCCGCACCGCCTCGACCTCACGATCCAGCTCAAAGCCGAAGTATTCCACCCGGCTCATGAGTACGAGTTGATCGTGCTTGCGATGCGGATCGTAAACCAACTGCGGCTTGCTGCGCGTCGCGTACTTCCGGATGAGGCTGTCGGGAATCTGCGTCCCTTCTATTCCCGCCCGCGGCTCACCACTCTTGCCGGCGAAATAGCGCAGTGTACCGGCGATCGCCCCCCAGCTTCCGCACACGCTGGTCTTGGACACACGCGCATTGCCGCCATCGCGCGTCTGCTCGTCGATCACGAGATCGAACGGCATCGTGCGCGCGAGCAGCTCGGCGAACTCCTTGTAGGTATGCTCGCGCGCGAAGGCGAGCTTGGCCGGCAGCGGCATCCCCAGACTGCGATACACACTCGCCATTCCGAGCGCTGCATCCTCGATCGATTTTACGAGCACGCCCCGACGCTCGGCCCAATCGAGTACCGAATCGTCGAACTGGTGTCGCGGCAGCCCATACACTTCACCGATGAAACCGCACTTGGCCAACGCTTCGGCGTACACGTTGTACGCTGTGAGATGATCGCTTCCGGGCACTACGAGTCCATCGAGATCGCGTTCCTCGCGCGTCATGCGGTGCAGCGACTCGATGCCGCTCACCACCGCGACGAATGGAACGAGATCGTCATCGGCATTGACGAGCAACTCCGCCCATGCGCGATCAACCGGAAGCGCTTCGACGGCCTTGCCGTAAGTCGTGAGCTTGCCGTTCTCGACGATGCCGCGCTCGTCCAGTAGCGTGAGCGCCTTGCGATACGAAACGCGATCGAGCGGTACGGGGAGATCCAGAGCATCAGCGCGCACACCGAGCGCCGCGCATGTGAGCGCGACCCGCTCCGAGTCGCCCGCGAGTTGGAATTCCGGCGCCGTGGGTTGAAGCGATTTGAAATCGATTGCACGATCGCTCAGAATGAATACCCGGCCGCCGTCAACACGCCCGTGCACGCGACCAGCCATCTGCAATAACTCGTTGCTGCCGAGGTGCAGCTTGCTGAGGACGTTCTTGCCGCGCTCGATGATGTTGGTAAAGCGCGTGTCGTCGATCACCACGGTATCGAGCCCGCGCACATTGAGCGCGCTCTGGCCAGCGGCCGTCATCGAGAGGACATAAGGCTTCTTTTCGGTTCCCTCGAGAAAGGGCCGGATCACGCGAATCGGTTCCCCGCCGTGGTAGAATGCGGCGTTGATGCGGGGGAAGAGTGAGTGCACGGTTTCCGCGACCTGTTCGACTCCGGCGCGCGTGGGTAGAAAGACGCCGACACCGCGCTTCTCCTTGAACACTGCGCGAAGAAACTTGTCGTCCAGAAATTCGAGCGGATCTCTGTTTATGACCTTGACCGTCGCGGCTTTTGCGGGATCGAATGCGCTGCTCTCGATCACCGACGACGATCCCAGATACTCGGCGTAGAACGCCGGATCGACCGTCGCCGAGAGCCAGATATAACGACATCCAACGCGCTTGCCGAGCGCCAGGCATAGCTCGAGCTCGGCAGAGGTCTGGTGAATCTCATCGACAATCAGTGTGTCGGTAGAGCGAATGTCGTTGTCCTGAAACCAGCGGCGCGCGATGCCAGTCGTAACGATGATGACGTTCCACGTAGGCGTATCAGGAGTCGCCTCGCGCTCACGATTGACGACGCCAACACGGAGTGAATCCGTCTTGAGGATCGACTCGGCGATCGGCCGGATCGACAGAGTCTTCCCGGTACCGGTGCCGGCGACAATTCCGAAACCCGCGCCGCTCTCGGCGAGTCGCAGGATCTGATCGCCATGTTCGCGCGCGAGAACGGTGTCGAGGTGCAGACCGAGGGCGAGCTCGATCGTCTCGCACGCCGCGCGCGTTGGCGCTATGACGATGACGCGGCCGTTAGGCGGCTCAGCGGCCACGAAGGCGTCGTGATCGGGCGGAAGATATCGGTCCTGAACAGCGCGTGGAATCGTCACGGATTGGAAGATATCAGGATGCGACTCGGACGGCTTGAGCCCACTCGCGACCCGATCGGATCTTCCCGCACAATCGCAGCATCATCGCGAGCCCTGGCTTTCAGAGACCGCGGTATGAATCGAGATCGAGCGACTGCATGAGATCTTCTGGCGTCCGGCAGGAAGCCGATCCACCTTCTGGTACCACGCCAGCTTCCGGGCGTGGCACCATTGCCTTGAGCTAGAACGCGAACCAGGTATACACGTACAGCGTGTTGTTGTCAGCCGCGCGACGGCCGCCCAATACGTCATACGACGTCGAGGCGCCATTGAACTTGCTGTAGCGGACGTACTGCAGCCCAAACCGTGTGTTCTCCCACGCGTTATACGTCACCTCAGCTGTCTCACCCATTGTATCCGGGCTGCCGGTACGACTCCCCGTGAGTGATGCTGGAGCGAAGAGAACCGTGTCGCGGGTGCCAGTCGTCTGGAAGAACCCGACTGTAGCCCCATAGCGCTGGTTCGCGAGAACACCAACGTTGGCGCGGAGCGTCGCGAGTGTTGGCTCTAGCGACTCGGCACCTTGTGGATCCTGTGCAATGAATGCATCGAGGTGTTGCCGTTCATGGATGTACGTTGCGCGGCCAATGACGGTCGTGGTACCCACACCGTGCTCGACCTGCGCGTCAACGCCGACGTCAGTGTAGCGGTTTGTCTTGCCGCTGACGCCCTGGGGATACAGGCTCGCCGCAAATCCGTAGGTGCCGAGCATCATGTAAGTCGTGCCGACTTGATGCTGGAGCGCAAGGCGCCAGTATGGCACAACCCCATTGGTGGTGTTTGTCGCAGTGGAATCGAGCGGCATGGCCGAGCCTTGAGGAGCTGACCGATAAGCGGTGGCTTCGACATATAAGAGGTTATCGTACAACGAGTAGACGCCGAGCCCCACTACCTGCTGCGCCAGAGCGCCATCTATCAACGTGCCAGCCATTGGCGACGGCGCTACCGACGACGCCATGAATGGATAGCCCCATGCGGGCGTGGTATTCCACACGTCCTGCACCGTCGGATTGTTGTGGAGCGTTACTCCTATGAGCTCGTCTCGGTCGCCAATCATCGCGTGCATGGCGTAACGCACGTCCACGTTGTCAATGCCGATCTTTCCATCGGCTGCTGTATACGTAAACTGTGTGAACGCTCCGAGATTGGACGTGATCTGCCCGGAGAAAAAGATGCTTGCCTGCTCTGGGAATGAAGCCGTGTTGTTCTGCGTTGCGGGCTGCGCAGTTCTGGTCCGCGTTACTGAAGCGACCACCATTGCGGACGCCGGGGGAAACGGCGCGAGCTTCAACCCACCCGTAGTGTCGGTTGGCTCACCAATGGTGGTGAGACCTGTAAGCGTGTAGCCATTCAGCTTGAACTGGCGCCCGAATGGCGTGAGTTGCGGGAACGCGTAGTGACACGCACTACATGCGAGCTTTGTCTGTCGCGAGAAACTCGGTATGGTAGCCGATGCCAAGTGCGAGTATCGTGAGGTTCGTGCTCTCTCTAGCGCTGCCAGGAATCCTCGTGGCGCAACGACCCTGTTTGCGGGCATCCCGGGAATGACATCGGCGGCTGTTGGCGATGTATGCGTCGGGCGAGCCGACGCGGTCGCTACAGGACTTGCGACGAGCACAGTCACAGCAGTGAATGCGCGCCATCGATGCGACCGAATGTTCCCGCCAAGTTGTCGCAGGCAAAGCTTGCAAAATAGAACAACTACCATGGGAGTGCTCCTGCAAGAGATGCAGAACGGTACCTAGTCACCTTCCACACGGCAACAAGCAATCCCGTACGTAAAGCCTCTGTAGGGAATACCCCTACGCTGCAGCCTTCGTCTTGGTGGTTTCTAAATGTGATTCTCCCGACACAATTTCAGGCAACCCCCGATGTGCACGACGCTCGCCCGGAAATACTCTTCATCTACAGAGGGCGCAGTGCCCCGCATCACATATCCAACACGTTGCCACAAGAACTCCCCTGGAGGAGATCATGTTCCGCAGACCATTCATTTTGGCGGCTTCAATCGCCGCGCTGTTCGCCTCTTCGGCTCCGCTGTTCGGGCAGAGCGCGGTGACAGGTGGCGGACGAGTCATTGTGGTGAAGCTCGTCGTAAAAGGAGGGGGCGCTCCTTACGCCTTCGAGCCGGCGAACATCACCGCTGAGCGCGGCGATACAATCCGCTTCGTAAACGAGGCAGCTGTGCCGCACGACGTTCATTTCAAGACGCACGCCGGTGGCTCAAAACTTGGCGCTGCGGCACTCGGTCCGTACCTCACTTCCAAGGGCCAGACATACGATGTCGTCATTGACGCGCGCTTCACCGACGGCAAGTACGACTTCGTGTGCGATCCTCACGAGATGCTCGGGATGCACGGCATCCTCACCATCGATGAGCGAGCTGTTGCCACCAGTGGCATCAAGTAGCCGAGTGTCGCTTGCCGCAAATCGCCCCGGTATTGCCGGGGCACAAACCTGGATGCGTGTCACAAAAAAAAGGACCCTCTCGGGTCCCCGTGATTAACCTGCCAGCCAGTACGTTCTAGTGCCGTGGGTTGAACGATGCCAGGGCTAGCTGCATTGCCTGACGACCGGAGATGTCGTTCTCGACGTAGAACTCGGTCTCCCACGGTTGATCGGGCAGGTATTCAGGACGTGATGTCCCTGATGGCGTTGTCCTGCTGGGCTTGAGTTTCTTCTTTGGGGATGGTGCGGTACGCTCGGACTTTGCCTTGTCCAGCTTGGTCAAAGTGTCGGAGCGCGTGGTCGGGTGTACCGGCACAGGACCCGGCTCGCTTGCGTATGCGGCAACTGGAAGCGCGATGGAGAGAATCGCTCCTGCCACAGCCAGCCGCGTGAGATTGAACCGAGCCATCCTTGGAATATACGGTGGCCTTTCCCGCTTGGCTATGACCCGGCATTCGGTGGGAAATCCAGCTGAGAACAGCTTCAGCCTCTGGAGCCAGGCTGGGCGCGGCGCGCCATCTGGCGCGCCGCGGCTTCAGTCGCCGAACGAGACCCCGGTGGCCCGAGCGGTCAACACTGTGTCGTGAGACGGATCCACGCGTTTCTGCTCGCGGAGCGCCTCCTCTATAGGTATCGCCACGATATGTGGTGATTGCAGGGCCACCATGTGGCCCCATTTTCCGTCCGCGACGGCCCGGACAGCAGCCCCGCCAAACCTTGTCGCAAGCAATCGGTCATAGCCGGTCGGTTGACCACCTCGTTGAAGATGACCGAGTACCATCGAGCGCGACTCCTTACCCGTCCGCTCCTGAATCATTTCCGCAAGCTGCGCTGCTACTCCACCCACCCGCACGGCCTGGCCTGGCATCGATGCACCGAGCACTCCCGCCGACTGTCCGATCGCGTGCGATCCTTCGGCCATGACAACGATCGAGAAATGCCGGCCGGAAAGACTCCGCGACACGATCTTTTCACAGACGCGATCGACATCGTACGGAATCTCGGGGATCAGAATCACATCCGCCGAGCCGGCCAGACCGGCGTGAAGTGCTATGAATCCCGTATCGCGCCCCATCACTTCGAGAACGAATACGCGATCGTGCGATTCGGCTGTGGTATGAAGCCGGTCTATCGCCTCGAGCGCCGTATTCACCGCTGTATCGAAGCCGAACGTGGTAATCGTACCGCTCACGTCGTTATCGATGGTTTTCGGAACGCCCACGACGCGCATTCCCTTGTTCGACAGCTGCTGGGCGATGCTCAAGGAGCCGTCGCCGCCAATCGAGATGAGCGCCTCGATCCCGAGCTCGGATGCGCGTGCAATGAGTTCGTCCGACCGATCCACGATCGCGTACGTCCCATCCTCCTGGAGCATCGGGTATGAGAACGGGTTTCCGCGATTGGTCGTGCGGAGGATCGTTCCGCCCAGATGGCCGATGCCACGCACGGCGGCGCGAGTGAGAGGGATGATGTCTTCCTCGCCGAGCAGACCGGCATAACCCTTCGTCACACCGAGTACATCCCAGTCCCGGTCGAGTGCACTCAGGACCGCAGCGCGAATTACCGCGTTGAGGCCGGGTGCGTCACCGCCGCCGGTTGAAAGAGCAATCCTCACTTTCTACTTTCTCGCAAGCTCACTAGGTCGTTGGGAGCAGCTGGAAGTGCAATTTCTGCCGCTGATAGCGGTCGCTATTTCGCGTACTGATGATAGAGCGACTGGGCCGCCGCGCTCTGCATACCCTTCAAGACGGATACCGCCGGTGTGCGTAACACGTTGCGCCACGACTGTTCCGCCATCACCTCGCGCGCCAGCGGAAGCGCCGAATCACCAGCCGACTTGAGATACGAAGCCAGCGCCACTCCACGCACGATGGGCGACGCGTCGCTCCGAGCGACGGTTGCCAGGAGCGAATCGGTGTCCGAGCCCCGGAAACTCGCGAGCGCTCCGACAGCGGCCTGGCGTATTCGCGGGTCGGAGTCGCGGCACGCCGCATCGACTACGGAGCGCGCGACCGAGTCTTGCGGGAAGGCGGTGAGCGCATGGAGCGACTGGCCACGGAGCGCCCAGAACCGATCGCTCCCCGCGTCCCTCGCGATAGCACGCGCAGCCGCCACATCATCCTTTCGTGCTTCCAACATAGCGATCGCCTCCGCCCTGTCAGCAACATCATCCCCATGCGCCAGCTGGTAATCCAACATCGCTGTCGAGCGAGGGAAATCGGTGATGGCGAGAACCCAGCTTCCCTTGTTCCACTCGATCGCTCGCGGCGCCGATGGCAGCGAGAGCGCGAGATCACCCTTCCCGCCAGTCACCGACATCGTTCCGCGCACGGGCGCCGCGTCGGTCAGGACTTCGACGTCCACGTCGGCGTCGAAATATCCTGTCAGCGAATCGCGCGGCTGGATCTCATCGGCGTGAAGTGCCAGTCGCCCGGACTCGGCATCGTAGGTCGACGACACTCTGAAAACCGGAAAGCCGGCGCCGTAAACCCACTGGTCAAAAAATGGC
Organism: Gemmatimonadaceae bacterium; assembly: GCA_036554185.1. GTDB lineage: Bacteria > Gemmatimonadota > Gemmatimonadetes > Gemmatimonadales > Gemmatimonadaceae > Fen-1247. The sequence continues at coordinate 12,740 of DATBNQ010000058.1, forward strand.
TTGTAATTGCGACCGGTGGTCTCCTCGAAGGCGCGCTCGAGATCAGCGGTAACGACATTCGCATACATGTGCGACGCCGCATAGCGATGAATCGCACTCCAGAAGACCGAGTCACCGAGCTGGTGCCGCAGCATCTGAAGAACTGTGGCGCCCTTGGGATAGATGTGGCCGCTGAAGAAGACCTCGATCGGATCATTCACGTACTTATTGTAAACGATCGGACGCCGATTCCGGCGATCAGCAGAGATGGTCTCCTGTTCCGCCCCCAGCCTGTCCCACGTCGCCTCGTCCACACCGCGCGAATCCTCGCGGTAGATCTGTTCCATGAACGTCGCCATGCCTTCGTTCAGCCACGCGTGCGACCAGTCCCGGGTAGTCAACAGATCGCCGAACCACTGATGACTCAGCTCGTGTGACACGAGGCCGTCCGCGTTGTATTGCGGATCGGCCCACGCCGGATGCAGGATTCCGTTATCGTTCTGCGTCGTCGCAGTCACATTTTCCATTCCACCGAAAATGAAATCGGGCGCCACGCTCTGCGCATACTTGGCCCATGGGTATGGAATCCCGATCTTGCGCGAGAACACGTCAATCGCGTCCGGTGTCTTCGCGAAACCAAGCTTCGCAGCCGCTACTGAATCCGGATATGTCCAGTACTCCACCGGCACATTGCGCCAGTGGTCCGTGAGCACCGTGTACTTTCCCGTGACGACACTCATCAGATACGTGGATGCCGGTCTTTCCAGTGCCCAGTCCCACTCCATCCCACCCTTCACCAGATGGTGCCCGAGCAGTCTGCCGTTTGAAAGCGCCTTCTCGTTCGAATCGGTGACTACCGAGATCTGCCACGTCGTCTTGTCATCGGGATGGTCGTAGGTGGGCAGCCAGTAGCGATTCTCGATCGCCGCTCCCTGAGTCCACAGGTAGTGACTCCTGTCGATGAAATACGCTCCCCGTTTCGGCCTTACCGTTTCATAATCGATTACGAATGCCGTATTTGCGCGCGGCGCCAGCGGCCGCCGCAGATGAACCGTGAGGATCTCGCCATCGTAGTCGAACCGGAGTGGAATCGAACCGGTCGTCGTGACGCGTTTGATCGTCAGTCCAACAGCGTCCAGCGGAACCACGGATATCGCGTGATCGAGCGCTGCGATCTTCAACGTCGTCGAGCCGATAACAGCGTGACGCGCCCAGTCGAACCGAACGCGTAGAGCCTGATTCTGCAGATCGTATTCGTGCGGCGGAAATAGGTGTACCGTTCCGGCAGGCTCCGGCCCCCACCGGATCAGCGCGGTGTCGGCAAACGATGGAACGGCGTTGGTGTCGCCGGCGAGCCGCACGTTCGGGACGAGTCGCGGGGGTGTCGGCAGCGGTACGTCCGGATGATGCGCGGGTGCGGCTTCAGGAACCGGATTCGTGGCAAGCCGGCCGGCGCAGCCCAGTATACCCGAGCCAAGAACGACGACCAATCCTCGAATCATGCGCATCGACTTCTCCGAACACGTTTGACACCGGGACCCGTTATTCGATCCAGCTGCCACATCGATCCCACGCTAATAATGCTGGCATGCGCCCCGCGAGTCATTTGCCCCTTCAGC
>DATBNQ010000051.1:0-28227 GCA_036554185.1 Gemmatimonadaceae bacterium
GGTCGCATCTTTGCGGCATTGACCTACGACGCGAGCGGCGCGCTTACTTCCGCCCTCAAAGGACTCGGCTTGTGACACTGCCTTAATCCCAATCACCGTAACAGAATCGAATGCCAACGCGCCGTTCCCCTTGAATGAGCGCTCAAAAACATACGCGCAAACCTCGATTGACTCTATATTATCGTATGGAATTGAGGTGAGAGTCCGCACGATAAGACTGCGCATCGTATTTGGGATTGCGGCACTGGTTTGCGCACCGCGCGTAGCACAGGCCGTTCCTGCGCTCACCGAACAGTCGCCAGTTGCCCACGTCGCGCAAGCAGATTCAGCCAACAACACCGTCGTAATTCTGCTCGGCACCGGCATGCCGAGGCCGGATCCGGAAGCGTCCGGGCCAGCCACGGCCGTGGTCGTCGGATCCCGCGTGTATCTGTTCGATGCCGGCCCCGGTGTCATGCGCCGGCTGGCTGCTGCGAAATTGCCGATAAACGGCGTGACGGCGCTCTTCATTACGCATCTTCACAGCGATCACACACTCGGTCTTCCAGATCTGATCTTCACATCATGGGTAATGGGGAGACGAAGTGCGCTCGAGGCATACGGCCCGCACGGCTTGAAATCCATGACGACACACATCCTCGCCGCGTGGAAGGAGGATGAGGACGTGCGCATCAACGGCCTGGAGCACGAATCCGCCAACGGCTACGCCGTGAATGTGCATGAGATCGAGCCCGGAGTCGTGTACGACAGTGGCGGTGTTCGCATTACCGCGATCCCGGTCCTGCATGGTGACTGGAAAGAGGCGTACGGTTATCGGATCGACACGCCGACGCGATCAATTGTCATCTCCGGCGATACCCGCCCGTCGGATGCACTCGTTGCCGCGGCTCGCAACGTCGACGTACTGGTCCATGAGGTCTATTCGTCCGCCAGGCTTGCACCGGAAAAACGACCGGGCGGCGACGACTGGCCGCGATACATGCACCAGTTCCACACATCCGACGTGGAGCTGGGCAGGATTGCGTCGCTGGACAAGCCGAAGCTCCTGGTGCTCACGCACATCATCAGAATGGGTGCATCCGATGACGATCTTCTGCGTGGCGTGCGAGAGGGTGGGTTCGCGGGACGAGTTGTCGTGGGTCGCGATCTCGGGCGTTACTGACGCCGACGACCAACGCGAGAACCCCTGACCCGCGACAGCTACAGACCCATCCAGTACGCGAACTTCACCAGGAACACATTCGTCGGCTGCGCACGAAATATTGCGCCTGCGTCTCGGCGGAGAGAGAAGTCACCGACTGGTTCGTAACCGTCACGCTGTTGCTGCCAGACGAAATAGAACGTCGAGCCGGGCCGGTATTCCCAGCGCAGCACGGCGTCACCGTGAAGGCTCCGGATATTGAAGTTGGGATCGCCAATTCCGAATGACGGTGCAGGTCCGCTGCCATCTGGATCGATGGTGTAGCCGGACGCATCCCGTGTGACGGTTCCCATATCCTGACCGTACACGTCGAAGGAGTACGTACGTGGCGCACGGAGTTGCTTGAAGGACGAGTACTTGCCGGTGGAGACGAATGGCTGCGCATAGAGCTGCAATGTTAGCTCGGATGTAAACGTCCAGTCCAGGCGCGTGTCCATTGCAAGCGTCGTCTGGCTCAGATTCGCGAATACGTAGCGTCTGCCGAACGTTGCAGCAGCGAGCGTATCGCGAATGCCGCTCACGTACTGTCCCGTGGAGTGCTGCACATCCCAATTCGGCGCGAAGTTCAGATGGATGAACGATGTTGGCCGCATGTCGAGACTGACAGACGTGCTCCTGTCGTTACCGCCGGATGCATCACTCGTGATACTAACTGCCGGACTCACCGTGACCAGGCGACGCGTGTCCGAGTTGACGCTGAGATTCACTGCCCAGGTTCGAGGTACGCGTGTCAACGGCCCGCCTCTGGTGAGGCGGTTGTCGTAGAACGTCGGATTGTCGGAGGCAAAAATGCTGAAGCCCCACAAGTTCGAAAACGTGCCGCCACCACTCAGGTATGGCGACTGGAATATTGAGGTGCCGTCGTACGTCCACGCACTCGTGGTCCCGGCGCCGAGATATTTGGACCGGAAGATCCTGTCAGCTTCGGACGTCTGGTAGCCAAAGCCTGTGGATGCACTTCTGTAATCCACCCGTGACTGAAATCCGATGTCGTTCACCTCGAATCCGGGCGACACGTCCTTGAGCGCCACGGACGCGTACCATGTTCCGCGCTTCGCCAGCGCGAATTCACTCATATGACCGGACAGCGATGTAAGTGTCGAATCAAACTTCAGGTATGTCGCATCCGGCTGCTGATAATAACGTGCGCTGCTGCGTTGCGTTGCTGCAATCGCGCTCGTGCTCCCCGTTACCTGACTTGCGGAAACCAGTCCACTCACAACCCACGACCGCCTCGCCCACGCGTGTTCGAAATCGATTCCGCCCACGGTCGCTCGGCCACGGAGGTTGGCGGCGAGTGAGCTGTCGCCAAGCGCGCGATCGACGCTGCTCACCATTGCACCGACGACGGTATTCCCGGCGCGGAAATCGCGGCGCACCCTGCCAACGAGATAGTTGGTGCGCGGCTCGACGGGCCGCGTACCACGTATTCCCGATGTCGAGACCACTTTCGCGTCTTCCTGGCTCGTGAGCGCGTCGAGCAGACCGATGGTCCAGCCGGCTGTCTTGCCCGTAACCTTCGCCGCGCCGAGGATTGTCGACTGTTGGGGCGCGTCGACGTATGCGGTGTTCGGGCCGTAAGCGCTGCCCTGTGGCGCACGCCCGATCCGACGCGAGTAGAAGTAATACTGGCCATTGTAATCGTTGTTGCGAGTGACGTTGCCGAATGCGAATATGTCGGAGCCCTCCAGGAAGAATGGCCGCTTTTCCGGGAAGAACGTCTCGAACGCAGTGAGGTTCACGACTGCGGGATCGACTTCGACCTGACCGAAATCCGGGTTGACCGTCGCGGTGAGTGTCAATCCGCTCGGCAACCCGTACTTGACGTCTGCGCCACCGGAAAGCTTGGTATCGTTTGTCCTGAAAAATGGATTTGCCTTGTCGCCCGGAGCGCGCGTAAGTCCCGCGCTTACATATGGAAGAAGTTCCAGTCGTTGCGGCGACGGAATCCCGCTGATTCCTGTGAGTTGACCGAAGGTCGAGACAAAACCGGGGCTCTGTTGCGTCCATGGTGCCCAGCTGTCGCGTTCGTTGCGACGCGCGATATCGCGCATGATCTGTATATCCCAGACTCGACCGCCGGCCGGTTCTGACGACGAAAAGCGAAGCTGAGAGAATGGTATCCGGTATTCTGCGACCCATCCGAGTGAATCGACGCGCGTCGCCACGTCCCACACCGCGTCCCAGTTGACATCTTCATTGTTATCGTTGAATTCGAGGACGTCCTTCTTCACTCCCAGCGGATTGACGGAGAATCGGTATGCGGTACGATGATCGAAGTAAGTACCGACCATCAGATGCACCCAGTCGGAGTAGATCCCGACTGCATCGCGTCGGGCCAGCTGCGCGGCAATGAGCTTGGGTTGTGAATCGAACATGCGAATGCCGACATACAACGCGTTATTGTCGTACAGAACGCGAACTTCGGTACCGTCGTGCGGGCGCTCCTTCGAGTTGGGATAGCTCTCCATGAAGTCAGCCGCGACTGGAGCCCTGCTCCAGTCTGCTTCGTCGAGAACGCCGTCGATATGAATGAGTCCGGTGGCGCGTACTGCCTTCATCGTCGAGATGCCGGTGGCGGTCGCCGCAGGCGGTTGGGCGACGTCGGTCGACTGCGCGAGCAGAGGGGGTGCCAGAAGAAGTACGGCTGCGGCGATTGGGCGAATCCGAGCGTTCATGACAGAGGATGGAGGTAGTGGCATGCCGAAACGGCCGCCCGCACGAAGCGGACGAGGCCCTCATAAAACCTCAGGCTGCCATTGGATGGTCACACCACCGAAATGGTTTAGTCACTGCTTCAACGGCGGGCTGACTACTACGGACGATTTATCCGTGCTGATGATCCATCCAGGTTCGAGGATCAGCGTCCAGCCGTCGCCGTGAATCGTCGTGGGCGCGGTCACGGTTCCCGGGCTGAGCTGCACATTTCCAAGCGGCACGCGAAGCTCGGTCCACGACTGATTGACGAGCGCGCCGGCGGGCGCCGTGAGTGTGGTACCATCGGCGCTCTTCCACGCAAGGTTCGCCATTACGGTGCCGGAAGCACCAAGCGACGCCTGACCTCGCGGGTCGAAGCTGATGTTGAGCGAGTGCGGTCGCAGCATCACAACGGGACCGTCCACGAATTTCGTGCGGTACTCTGCGAGCTGGCGTTGTCGCGCTACCCAACGCTCGTTTTCCTCGGCAACGATCGCCGCTCCGCCGTATAGTTGCGCACGTTGATTGGCGGCAGATGCAAGCAGAGCGACTTGTGCAGGCTGCAGCGCCGCTGCGAGTCCAGTGCGGATGAGCGGCATGTCGGGAAGATCACGAGATGCGAGCGCATCTGCCGTCATCGACTGAAGATCGGGGTTCGTTCTCAGCGACCGTCGCCATGTGCCATTCGTGTAGTCATCCAGCAGCATCGCGTACGCTGGACCCGTGTAATACACGAATGCACGGATGAACGATGGGAGCTTCGCCGGAGCCGAGTCGATGGATTCCTCGAACTCGGCGCGCGGCGATCCTGAAAGCTTCCACCCGGTGTATTCGGGAATCCCTTCCTTCACATCGAGCGCACGCTCGCGCGTAACTTCATCCGCCGAAATGTTCGCGTAGCGCTCGGCTCTGAACAGAAGAGCGTCGAGCACTGCGCGATCGCGACTTGCTCCGCTCGCACGCAGCGCCGCTGACAGTGCCTTCCATTCGAGACGAAGCCAGCTTCGCCCAACCGGCTCATCAAGAGCGGCAGCGCCAGTTCCGGTCTCACTATATTCGGGCGCTGGGAGAACCGATGGCTGCAAGACGTGCATCGCTTCGTGAATGAACAGTCGCTCTACCATGAGGCTGTCGCCCGGTGGCGGCGGCAGCATAATCATGGCCCACATGCGGCCACCCCAATTGACGGATGTGTTCGATGGTGTGACCGTCGTTGGGAGAGGCCCTTCCCAGAGTCCGTCCGATCTCGTGTATCCCGCGACAGACGGTGCGGCGGTGAGGAGTATTGTTTTTCCCTCCACGCCGAGCCACGCCACGGAATCGAGGCGCGCTCCCCACAGCTGTCCGCCATCGCGCGCAAGGGCTGCGTGCGCACGCGTCGCGTCGATCTGGAATGACTCAGCTGTCGTAGGCGTCGGACTCGAAGTCTGCGCACCGGCCGAGCTCATTGCCGCGCAAATTGTCGCGGTCGAGAGCACCATGCATTCGAGAACGTTCCATGTCATCGTCATGGCTCTTGGATGGCAACGAATGTGAAAGGGTTTACGGATCGCCATCACGCCAGCATTGCGCGCCGCTTCCAGACGCCAGTCTTCCAGATGGCAGCCATCGCAACCCCGCGCGCGCATGCGGTAAGGACGATCACCCACCAGACGCCCACTATGCCGAACGTCGCGGCGGCCCAGATCGCGAGTGGGACTCTGAGCGCGGTGAGCGACGTCGATGTAAGCATGGGCGGAAGCGTCGTGCCGGCACCGCCAAGCGCGGCCTCGAGCACGATCTCGGCACCGAGAAACATGTTGGACAGCGCGCTGATTCGGAGATACTCGGCGCCGATTATCCGAGTCATCGGATCTCTCGTAAACACGGCCGCAAAATCGGGAGCGATCGTGAGCTCGAGCACACTCAGAATCACTGCCGGTATCATCACGTAACCGACCGTGATCCAGCCGCTGTACTCCGCTCTGCGCACCTCGCCAGCACCCAGGTTCTGGCCAACGATGGCAGCGACGGCCGCACCGAATCCGAGACTGATGGTATAAAGCCAGCTTTCGACGCGATGACCTATTCCGAGTGCGGCGAGCGCTGCAGTTCCAAATGGTGCGATACTGCGCGTAAGAACGATGTAGATGAGCGAGAACACGACTCCCGTCATAGCAGTCGGGAGACCGACGCGGGTGATGGCTGCGATTGTCGTCGCGCGCACACGTCCGAACTTTACCATTCGCCGTTTGTGCAATACGACGACACCGAGTCCAAATGCGAGCGTGCGGGTGATCGCCGTCGCGATTGCCGCTCCTTCGATTCCGAGTCGTGGGGCTGGACCCAATCCGAGTATGAGGATCGGATCGAGAATCATCGTCACCGCGATCGAGACGCCGAGTATCGCGAGGGGAGTGCGAGTATCACCGCTCGCGCGAAATCCCGCATCCACTGCGAAGAATCCGAAGAAGAGCGGTGCGCCGAGCAGGTACGTTCCAAGGTAGCGGCGGCCGAGTGCGGCGATTTCGGGGGCGACATTCATCGCACCGTACATTTGGTCCAGCGCAAGCGTTCCGGCGATTGCGACGAGCGTTCCGAGAAAGATGGAGTAGACCATCGCCTCGCCGACAACGCGGGCGGCTTCGTCCGGATTGCGCTCGCCGTGGCGGCGGGCGGCGACCGATGTGAGTCCGATGCTGACGAGTTCGGCGATCGAGATGATCAGCCAGATCCAGAAGACGCTGGCCGTGGCCGCGGCGAGCGCCACCGGCCCCAGAAAGCGACCGATCCAGAACATGTCCACCGTGAAGAACAGCGTCATCAGCATCGTCGACGCCACCGCCGGGAGCCCAAGGCGCAGAATTGTGCGAGAGAGCGGCTGCCGCACGAGACGCGCGCCCTCCCACTCACCAGAGAGCGTGAGCTGCGGAACGCCTTCTTCGTGCGATTCGAGGAGTACCGATGGCTGATCGGGCACGGGCATTGCCCAATCTATTGGGACAGGAGGCAGCGATGAAAAAGGATGATCCGTACGGTGATGGTGGCGGCGCGCGCGTCGGCGAGCCTGAGACACCTCAGCGGGACAACATGGGGAAAGGGAGCCTTGGCGCTGGCAAGGAAGCGACCGGGGGAATCGCGAAGGACGGCAAGGGTAAGTCCGGGTCCGCGACGGGGACGGACTCCGCTCCGGGCAAGACTTCGGGCTACGGCGGCAATAAGGGCGGACCGAAGACCAGCTCCGATCAGCGCTGAGCCAGTGAGGGGAACGCGGGAATCAACCGCGATGCGGCGACTCCGGCCGGTTCAAGCCGGCTGGATTCGCTGCGGAAGACTCGGCCGGACGGGGTAAATTTCGAGAGATGCTTGTTCCCTCAGGGATTCACCACGTCACCGCGATCGCGAGCGATCCGCAACGCAACATCGACTTCTATGCCGGGGTCCTTGGGCTGCGTCTGGTGAAGCGGACCGTGAATTTCGACGACCCCACCACGTACCACTTCTACTTTGGCGATGAGATCGGCCGGCCAGGCTCACTGCTCACATTCTTTCCCTGGCCCAACGCGCGCCGCGGACGACAGGGCGCGGGTCAGGCCGCGGTAACATCGTTCGCCATAGTACCGGGGTCTGTAGGATTCTGGCTCGAGCGACTGCTGAAGCAGGGCGTCGAATTCGAGCAACCCGTGACGCGATTCGACGGAGAGCGCGTTATCGCTCTCAAGGATCCTGACGGATTGCTGCTCGAGCTTGTTTCGCATCAACGCGTGGAGCAGTGCGAACCACCGATGGACACGGGGGCTGAAGCGCAGGTACCGGCGGCCCACGGAATTCGCGGTGTGTATTCCGTGACGCTATGGCAGGATGGCCAGCAGCAGACAGCCGAGCTTCTTACCGGATCGCTCGGATTCAAGCTTGCACGTGAGCAGGGCAGCATCTTCCGATACACCTCGGATGACGGCAGGCCAGGATCGATTGTCGATCTTCGGATAGTTCCAGGCCTGTGGCCCGGCGTCATCGGCGCCGGGACCGTACACCACGTTGCGTTTCGCGCGAACAGCGACGCGACACAGTTGCAGGTACGCGACGAACTGGAGACACGCGGATACAACGTAACGCCGCCGCTCGATCGTGATTATTTCATGTCAGTGTATTTTCGTGAACCAGGTGGAGTGCTCTTCGAAGTCGCGACCGACGGGCCAGGGTTCACTGTCGACGAGCCAGCCGACACACTTGGCCGTGCTCTCAAGCTACCGCCGTGGCTCGAACCACGCAGATTCGAAATTGAGGCGCTCCTTCCAAACATACATCTCCCGCTGGACCTTCCCGGACCGAATGCGTAACAACCATTCGCAACACAATCCTCGACACAATAGAGTTTCGTTCAGATGACAGATAAGACACCAGTAGAACTCGAAACCGCATGCATCGACGCAATTCGCGTTCTGGCAATGGATGCCGTGCAGAAAGCCGATTCCGGCCATCCGGGCACACCGATGGCGCTTTCGCCGCTCGCGTACGTGTTGTGGACGCGTCACCTTAAATACAATCCCGCCGACCCACACTGGCCGAACCGCGACAGGTTCGTTCTGTCATGCGGTCACGCGTCGATGCTGTTGTACAGCACGTTCTATCTGACTGGCTATGATCTGTCGCTCGACGACATCAAGAATTTCCGCCAGCTCCACAGCAAGACGCCGGGACATCCCGAGTACGGCCACACGCCTGGAGTCGAGACGACGACTGGTCCGCTGGGACAGGGGTTCAGCAATGCGGTCGGGATGGCGGTCGCCGAAGCGCATACGGCGGAAATCTTCAATCGTGCGCAACGCATCATCGATCACTACACCTACTTCATCGCAAGCGACGGCGACCTCATGGAAGGGATTTCCAATGAGGCGGCTTCGTTCGCGGGACATCAGAAGCTGGGACGGCTGATTGGTTTCTACGATGACAATCACATCACCATCGAAGGCAACACCGACCTGACCTTCACCGACGACACTCGTCTGCGGTTCGAGGGCTACGGCTGGCACGTGCAGTTCGTGGGCAACGTCAAGGACCTCGCTGCACTGGATGAAGCGATCGCGCGCGCCAAGGCCGAAACCGAGCGTCCGTCTCTCATCATCGTACGTACGCACATCGGTTACGGAAGCCCGAACAAGCAGGATACGGCGGCCGCGCACGGGTCACCGCTCGGCACTGAGGAGATCAAGCTCACCAAGGAAAACCTTGGCATTCCGTCCCAGGAGCCATTCTACGTGGATCCGGACGCGCTCACATTCTGGCGTCGCGCGGGAATCGCCGGTGCTGAAGAGCAGGCCAGCTGGACCAGGCTTTACGACGAGTGGAAAACTGCAAACCCTGATCTCGCGAAGGAATACGAGCGCCGCGCAGCTGGTCATCTCCAGGATGGATGGGAGTCGCTGATACCAACCTTCGACGCCGCCAACGGGAACGTCGCGACACGCGCGGCGTCAGGTGCAGTCATCAATGCAATAGCGCCGAAGATTCCGGAGCTGATCGGCGGATCTGCCGATCTTTCCCCTTCCACCGATACGATCGTCAAGGGAGCTGACAGCTTCGAGCCAGGCCACCATGCCGGCCGCAACTTCCATTTCGGAATACGCGAACACGGAATGGGCGGCATCATGAACGGAATGGCTCTGTACGGGGGAATCATTCCTTACGGCGCAACGTTTCTGATATTCAGCGACTACATGCGTCCTCCAATGCGTCTCGCGTGCATGATGCAACAACATGTCGTCTACGTTTACACGCACGATTCGATCGGACTCGGCGAGGACGGGCCCACCCACCAGCCCATCGAGCAGCTGTCGAATCTGCGTGCAATCCCGTTCATGACCGTGATTCGGCCGGCCGACGCGAATGAGACCGCCGAGGCGTGGCGCACTGCACTCAAGTTGCAGACCCCCGTATGCCTGATCCTGACACGCCAGAAGGTCGCCTTCATCGATCGCAGCAAGTACGCGGCTGCCGGCAATCTGTCGAAGGGGGCGTATGTGCTCGCCGATATCCGAGGCGGCGATCCGGACGTCGTGCTGATGGCGAGCGGGTCCGAAGTTGAGATCATTCTCAAGGCACAGGACACGCTTGCGGAACAGGGCATTCGAGCACGCACCGTGAGCGTGCCGAGCATGGAACTCTTTGCGAAGCAGGATCAGGCATATCGTGACAGCGTGCTTCCACCAGGAATCAAGCGGGTTTCGATCGAGGCATCACAGCCGATGTCATGGTACAAGTGGATTGGCGAGGGCGGAGTTGCAATCGGACTCGAACACTTCGGTGCGTCAGCACCGTACAAGGAGCTGTACGCGGAGTTTCATCTCACTCCCGAGAACGTCGTGCAGACCGCAAAAGCCGTTATAGGCAAGTAATGGTTCGTAAGGCGCGCGACGGTCGAGTGATCGACATCTCGATATTGCTGTCCCCCGATACGCCAGTGTGGCCGGGTGACACGCCGTTTTCGTGTCTGTGGACCTGGAATATGAGTGAAGGCTCGAGTGTGAACGTGAGCGCCATCACCTCGAGCCCGCACGCGGGCACTCACGCAGACACACCGTTGCACGTAACGAGCGGTGGAGCAGCTTCCGAGAGCTTATCGCTCGACGTGTGTCGAGGCCCCGCAACCGTCGTGGACGTTTCGGATATCGAAGGAAAGATCGAGATCGATCAGATCGACCGAGAGGTTGGACACGCGACATTCACTCGGCTGTTGCTCAGGACGGGACGGAGTATCGCCGGTGGCAAGTTCCCGGAGAGTTGGCCGCGGCTATCGGTCGAATGCGCCAGAGAGCTCGTGCGGCGCGGAATTGTGCTCGTCGGAATGGACTGTCCGTCGGCCGATGATCGCGACAGCAAAACGCTGGATGTGCATCATGCGTTGCTGGATAACGGTGTCTGCGTGCTTGAGAATCTTGACCTGCGTGAGGCGGAGCCGGGAGACTATGATCTGAACGCGCTCCCGATGAAGATCGCCGGCCTCGATGCGGCACCAGTCAGAGCATTGTTGACGTAGTAGCACTACTGTTCAATCAGCCAAACCTGGTTAGCACTTACGACTCCGGTCGGATATTGTCATTCAGCATTCGCGGGAATGACGACTATTACGTCGGCCATCAAATAGCCGATATGTCGTCATCCCGCCGAAGGTCGGGATCCATGGGCGAGGATACGAGCGTGTACCGTTGCTTTGCTGACGTCCTCGGATTCGGTTAAGAACCGTATTGGGCGTGGTTATCGTTGCACCCCGCACCTTGCGCCATTCATTAACGCGCCGACGCTTTCAGCGGTCGGACCTGAGCCGACCATCCCATCCATGCGTGATCCCGCGACTCCTGCGCAGGTGGTAGGCACGACGCAATCCTCGTCCATGGTTCCCGACCTTCGGCGGGACGACGACGTATCGGATATCAGATTGCCGAAGTAATAACTTGACGATGACCGCCGTATTTCGATTGCGTCGCCTTGGCGCCGGTTGGCTCAAGGCCGGGTTCGGTCGTTATTCTTGTCTTCATGGTACGCCGAATCCTCATCGCCCTCATCGGGATAGTGTCTCTCGCACTTCTCACTTACGGTGCGCTGGGAACGCGACTCCCGAACGTTCAATCCGACTCTGACGTCATTGACCCGCCTGCGCCGGCTATTACCGTGCGGGACCTGGATGTGGGACAGGGTGACGCGACGTACATCCATAATGGCGACAGTCGAGTTCTTATCGATGGCGGACCCGACGCACGGCGCATGGGTAAGCTGCTGGATTCGCTCGGGCTCGATCATACGACGATAGATGTGGTGATTCTCACGCATCAGCACTCTGACCATTACTCGGGGCTGCTGCCGCTCTTCGATTCCCGCCGTCAAATCAGGATCCGGTACTTTTTTGAGAACAAGGATCCTGCCGCAGCCTCGACACTGGCCCGGCTTCGTGATTCAGTGCTTGCGCGCGTCGACCGCGACAGCCTGCAATATCGGGATACCGATGACCCGTGCGGCGACGGAACTCCGATCTGCAGCATCACGTTGCGTGGTGGCGCCATCCTTCACATCATGCGGCCGCTCCCCGCACCGGCGAAGGTCAATAACCGTTCAGTCGCGATCAAGGTCGTTGGCGCGGATTCCGCATCCTTCACCATGTGGATCGCCGGTGACGCGGAGCACGCTGCGATCGGATATTTCGAGGCGGCCGGCTATGCCACGAACCCCGGCATGCGTGTCAGCGTGCTCAAGGCGGACCATCACGGAAGCTGCAACGGTGTGACGCCCCGCTACCTGGAACTGACGCAACCCGCGTGGGTTGTCGCGTCACTCGGGGCGCAGAATGATTACGGACACATGCACACACAGGCAAAGGCAGAGTATCGCGCGGCCGGCATACCGTGGTACCGTACCGATCAGAATGGCACCGTAACGATACGCTCTGCTGGTATCGCGGACAGCGGTTTTACGATTACTCCGTCCCGTTCTGGCAAGGACCGCAATGGACCGAGCGATCGTCGGGCGAGTGCGCGCGGTTGTACCGGCGGCGAAGACTGACGATCGCGCGCGTTCTAGAGGACGATGTTTCCCTTTCCGCCACTTCCACCCTTTGCGACCTGGGCCGCTGATCGAGCCAGCCGTTTCGCCTGTTCTACCGGATCGAACGCGATGTTGACCTGAAGAACATCGCCCTCCTTCGACCCTTTTGGCAGTATCGCGCGCGGGACGGAGATCATTACCGTCCCACCCACTTCGATCGAAGCGATCCCGTTCTCAATCTGGTCGACTACCCACGTACTCGTGAGGCCGTTATGCGGTGATGGAGGCGCGCCAGTCATCTGATCTCCGTTCGATCGTGGCATACCGAATGCTTTGGGAAAGATAGCAACAACGACCATTTAAGCCGAGCAAGACATGCAATCGGATTCTGGCGGTACTGAGTCGCTCTGGATGGATACCGTTGAAGTCGTGTCCCCTCCCCCGCTGACCGAGGATGCGCGCGCGCATGTTTGCGTCATCGGAGCGGGCATCGCGGGAATGACCACGGCCTACATGCTTGCACGTGCCGGCAAGGTGGTGATAGTCATAGACGACGGACCGATCGGAGGAGGCGAGACCGGCCGCACGACGGCACATGTCTCCAATGCGCTCGACGACCTCTACTCGAACCTCGCAAAGTTGTTTGGCGACGACGGAGCGCGCCTGGCGGCCGAGTCTCATACGGCGGCGATCCAGAGGATCGAAGCGATTGCCGAGCTCGAAGACATTGACTGCGACTTCGAGCGACTGGATGGATTTCTCTTTCTGGATCCTGATTCCAGACGCGAGCTTCTCGAAACCGAACTCGAGGCCACGCATCTTGCCGGCCTCACCGATACAAGAATGGTCGACCGCGCTCCGCTGGACGCGTTCGATACTGGCGTCGCGATTCGATTCCCGCGGCAGGCTCAATTCCACATATTGAAGTACCTGAATGGACTTGCGCGAGCGATTGTTCGTGATGGCGGGCGCATCTATTGCGGCACCAGAGCCAGGACCATCAAGGATGGAACCCCCTCCCACGTAACCACGGGCGACGGTCACACGATCATCGCCGACGACATTGTCGTTGCGACCCACTCGCCAGTCAACGACTGGATGGTGCTGCACACGAAGCAGGCTGCGTACCGAACGTACGTGGTGGGTTTGCGCGTGCCGACCGGTTCAGTTCCGCACATCCTGCTATGGGACACTGGCGATCCGTATCACTACGTCAGCGTTCATGCCTCGGACAAGCCGGGCGCGAATTACGAGGTGCTCATCGTTGGAGGTGAGGACCACAAGACCGGCCAGGCTCGCGACATGGACGAGCGATTCGCGCGACTCGAAGCATGGACACGAGCGCATTTTCCAATGTCGGGTGAAGTGCTCTATCGATGGTCAGGTCAGCTGCTCGAGCCGGTTGATGGCCTCGCGTTCATCGGCAGGAATCCGGGCTCTGACGAGCACATCTATGTCATCACCGGTGACTCGGGAAACGGAATTACACACGGCACTATCGCCGGCATTCTCCTTACCGACCTGATCACGGGACACGATAACCCCTGGAAGGATATTTACGACCCCGGCCGAATCAATTACCGGTCGGTCGCCGACTACGCGCGGGAGAATTTCAACGTTGCGGAACAGTATGCCAGTTGGCTCACGTCCGGGGATGTCGGAAGTGTCGACGAAATTCCGAACGAGTCGGGTGCAGTGATTCGTCGCGGAATGCGCAAGATTGCGGTGTACAAGGACGGAAACGGCGCGATCACCGAGTGCTCCGCAGTATGCACACATCTCTACTGCATTGTCGATTGGAATGACACGGAAAAGACCTGGGACTGTCCGTGCCACGGCTCGAGATTCGACCCGTACGGCCGCGTGGTGAACGGACCGGCAATCGATGACCTTGAAGTGTTGCCAGTCACCGAATCGAAACCGGAGGCCGCCAAAGACGAGTGACTGAGCGCCTCAGCCCATCTCGACAACCGCTGCGTGGTGCGCAGCGTCGTCGATTAATTGGATCACTCCATCCGCAACGCTCGCTCCATCGACCGTAACGCTCTTCACGCCGCGCTCAACGTGTGACGGGTTCCGGACCTCGATGCTGTAGGTTGCAGACTTGTAGACGTATTCGATGGTGAATCCATCCCATACGGCGGGAATACACGGGTTCATCGTGAGCCGATCGCCGTGCTTGGTGAAACCCAGGATGGCCTCGAGGCCAGTTCGATAGTACCAGCTCGCGCTGCCTGTGTACCACGTCCATCCGCCGCGCCCCAAGTGCTGATCGGCTGTGTAGATGTCAGCCACCACCACATACGGCTCGACCTTGTAACGCTCAACTGCATCCCTTGAGCTTGAATGTACGAGCGGATTGAGCATCTGGTACAGCGAAAAGGCGTGCGTGCCATTTCCGCTCATGCACTGTGCCCAGATCACCCACGTGGCTGCGTGAGTATACTGTGCACCGTTCTCACGAACTCCTGGAAGATATCCCTTGATGTAGCCGGGATCGTGCGTCGTCTTGTCGAACGGCGGATTGAGCAACATGATGAGCTCGGCGTCGCTACGGACCAGCTGTTGATCAACGGCTTGCATCGCCGTCTTGGCACGGTCAGGCTCGCCTGCCCCGGAGAGAATGCTCCAGCTCTGCGCGATGGAATCGATCTTGGTCTCGTCGCTGTGGCTGGAACCCAACGGGTAACCGTCGTCATAGTATGCGCGTACGTACCACTCCCCATCCCATGCGTGGCTCTCGATGGCGCTGTGATATCTTTCCGCGATGCGGACAAAATCGTCATGCGTCGCAGAGTCGCCGCGCGTTGTGGCAATATCGGCGATCCGCCTCAGGGTAACGATGAGGAACCAGGCGAGCCAGACGCTTACGCCCTTGCCTTCGATCCCCACGCGGCTGTACCCGTCGTTCCAATCACCGCTGCCGATCAATGGCAGATCGTGCTGGCCGAAGGTACACGCTTTTCTCAGCGCGCGGAGGCAGTGCTCGTAGATCGTTGCGTGTTCGTCGGACTCCTGGGGCTTGTCGTAAAGCTCGTGCTCATCAGGCGCGAGCTGCCGCATCGTGATGAATTTGACCTCCTCGTCGAGAAGCGCCGCGTCGCCCGTGACATCGACATAGTGCGCGACGACGAATGGAAGCCACACGAGATCATCCGAGAAGCGTGTGCGAACGCCGCGCCCGCTCTTGGGATGCCACCAGTGCTGAACGTCGCCCTCAACGAATTGACGACCCGCAGAGCGGAGAATGTGCGCGCGGGCGACCGGGACGTCGGTATACAGAAACGCCATGCAATCCTGCAGCTGATCCCTGAATCCGTACGCGCCGCTCGATTGGTAAAGCGCTGTCCGCCCCCACATGCGACACGATAGAGCCTGATACAATAACCAGCCGTTCACCATCCGGTCGAACGAGTCGTCCGGCGTCCTGACCTTGATCGTTGCGAGTCTGTCACGCCAGGTGCTCGTCACGCGATCGAGCTCCGCAACCGAGCTCTCGACGGTCTTGTATCTGTGAATCAGGTTCCGCGCGTCGTCCATCGATTTGACCGCGCCGAGCAGTACTATGACACTGGCCGTTTCACCAGGATGCACCGTCACTGTCGTCTGCAACGCTCCGCAAGGATCGACGACTTCGCCAACTGATTCGCCCAACGCGGTCTTGGAAAGCGCAGCCGGTCGTGCCGGCGTACCATTTCGTCCGATGAACTCTCGCCGATCCGCGGTATAGCTGGTGATGTCCCCGCTCATGCCCAGGAACGAGACGAGATCCGCGTACTCCTGATCGAAGGAGTTCTGGCCGAATATCGACGCCGAGCTGGCATCGTACGACGTGTAGACGTGCTGCTGGGTCAGGTCGCGGGATACGCCGAGTACCCATTCCACGTAACTGGTAACGGTGACGCGCTTCGGTGAGCGGCCGTTATTCTTGATCTGAAGCGTACTTATCTTGACTGGATCGTCCGTCGCCATTCCCACCCTGAGCGACGTGTGTAGATCTGCGTGGTCATGCTCGAAAATCGAATAGCCGTGACCGTGCTTGACCACGTACTCCGTCATCTCGCGAATCGGAGCCGGCGTGGCTGTCCATACATCGCCAGTTTCTTCGTCACGCAGGTAGATGCAATCGCTGCACGGATCGCGCACAGGGTCGTTGTGCCAGGGCGTTATCCGGTAGAAGAAGCTGCTCTCGGCCCACGTACAGCTGCTCCCGCTCTCCGTGATCACGAAGCCAGCTGCTGGATTCGCTATGACGTTGGCCCACGGTGCAGGGGGAAGCTCCGTTCCGATGATTCTCAGCTCATACTCGCCCGCGTCGTTGAAGAACCCAAATCCATTTACGACGCGTGGATCGGCGGAGGTCTTCGCGGCGACAGGCGCACCTGTCCTTCGCGCGTATCGGGGCGGCACAGGTGCATCAGGACGTCCAGCGTAGTCATTCTCCTCGTCCGGGAACTCGAGTAATGAGCCAAGCCCGAGTCCGTCGCAGGCGACGTGCAACCGCGCCATCGCCCGGATCAGCGTAATGTCGTCCTGTTTCAGTACGTCAGTACGCCTGATGAAAACGCCACCAGGCCTGTCGATCAGCGCGGCCTCGCTCGACGCCATGACGGTTGAAGTGAGCGCGTCGTTCAGGTCCTGCAGATACGACGCCGGTCGTTCGTTAAGAATCACGAGATCCGACGTGACGCCCTTGAGCCTCCAGTAGTGGTGCGCCTGCAGAAGTTGTCGCACACTTGGCAGACCTTCCATTGCATCGATCGTGGCGAGCAGGATGGGATTGTCGCCGGAAATACCGAGCGGCCAGAGCGACTGTTGGCCTCGCGTGTTGTCGTGCAGTTCCATCCCCGTCGGTCGCAGCTGCGGATGCGGGTAAAGCAGATATCCCGCGAATTGCTGATACACCGCGGCATCACTCGGCGATATCCCAAGATCGCGCAGCTCGGCCTGGGCCTGTGCCCAGCTGAGATCGAGCGCTCGACGGGCGCTGAACGGATCATCGTAGAGATCCGACAGCTCGACGGCGCGCTCGCGCGTCTCTGCAACGAGCGTGGTAAAGCTCACCTGCACGGATTTGCCAGGCGCCACGCGGACACGAACGCGTAGTGAGAAGATCGGGTCGAGCGGTGCGCCGGCGGAGTTCGACAACTCGCCGGCCTCTTCCATCGATTCCGGGTGGCGTACCGACTTCCCGCGGCCAATGAACTTGGCGCGATCAGTCTCGTAACTGACGCCTCCGATACGCTCGGGTCCCGTGGCCACGACGTGGGCACCCCAGTATACCTTCTCGTCCGATGCCCGTGGCCGGCGCGTCGCAATGAGGGCGGAATGTTCGCCAACCCATTCCGTTTCGACGAACAGGTTACCGAATGCGGGATGCTGCCGATCAGTATCAAGCGATTGCAGGACTATTTCGGCGTAGCTCGTCAGCTCGATGTCGCGCGTCACTGCGGACCGGTTCGTGATCGTCACACGTCGAACTTCCGCGGCATCGTCCGAAGACACGACGACTTCCATCGTCGTATCCACATCGCCATCGCGACGATGGAACTCGACTCGATCGCTCGCGAACGAGACGCGATAACTGTCCGCGTCCACGGCAACTGGTTGATGGGCGGCGCTCCACACGCGGCCGCTCGTTATGTCCCTGACGTAGATCCACTCGCCATGGTTGTCGCGCGTCGTGTCACGCCGCCACCGCGTGACCACGATGTCACCGTAGCGGCTGTAGCCGCCTCCGGCGTTCGTAATCATCGTCGTGTACGGAACGTTGCCGAGTAGCGCGATAGCGGGCTGCGGTGTGTAAGGAGTGTCAGTTTCACGCACCGCAGGCTTTGCGGTTTCGGCCGGCGCCATCGGGACCGGCTCGTCCTCATTGCCGGTGCGCTGCACGACGAGACGTCTCGGTATGCGTTCCTGAAGTACGAGATCGTTGGAGCGCACCAGCGGGTCGGCGTGGAAACGACGCTGCCATACCTGGCGCTGCAACGCGTTCGTCAACGCCACGAGGCTCATGCCGATGTGATGGGCCATGTACGTACCGACCACCGCGCGCGTGGAGCCCGGAAGGGGACGTGTATAGTCGATTGCGTCACGGAAACCGTACGGTCCAAGCGAACCTTCACTTTCCAGGACCGTCAGGTTGCGAAGCGCCTGACGCGGCTCGATCAACATTGCCAGCACCGTCGCGTATGGCGCCACGACGAGATCCTTGTTCAGCCCGCGCTTGAGCGCCAGATCGGGGACGCCGAAGCCGCGGTACTGATAGACCTGATTTCTATCCCGAAGATTGTACGCCGACTCCGACACTCCCCACGGAACCTTCCGCTCCACTCCATACAGGATCTGCCGACGCACTGCACCGTGATACGTCTGATCCAGCAGCGTGAACGGATAGGACTGCGTGATGAGCACCGGCATGAGGTACTCGAACATGCTGCCGCTCCACGAAGCGAGCGCACGAATGCCACGATCCGAAGTAAGCGAGCGACCGAGGTGGAACCAGTGCTCCACCGGAACATCGCCCTTCGCAATCGCCATGAACGATGCGAGCCGCGCTTCGGATGCGAGCAGATCGTAGTACGAATTATCGAACGAGCTAGCGCTCGTCTGGTATCCGATCGAAAAGAGCTTGCGTCGCTCGTCGTACAGAAATGTGAAATCCATCTCCGACGCATACGCAAAGGCCCGATCGGCGATTGCTCGAAGGCGCGCACATTCATCGCCAACATCCTCGCCCGGTGCGACGGTGCCCTGCATCCGCTCACCAGACTTCGCCGCAACGATTCCGCCGGCAAGCGAGTGACCCGAGATCTCCATCTCGATCGTGCGCGGTTGGAGCGAGTGAATGATCTGAATGCACGCCTGCTTGAGGGCAATGAAATGACCGGCCAGGTTTCCGCTATCAACTGTCGAGATGTACGCGGGCTCCAGAACCTGAAGCGTTGTAAGGTCGTACCAGTTGTAGAAGTGGCCGCGATACCTGTGCATCCGCTCCAGCGACCGGAAAACACGCTCCAGCCGCTCGATCATATCCTGCCTCGTAATGAGACCGAGATCGGCTGCGCTTACCGTAGATAGGAGCTGTAGACCGATATTGGTCGGCGACGTGCGCAGCGCGACTTCCGGCTCCGGATCCTCCTGGAAATTGTCCGGCGCAAGCCAGTTGGTCTGTTCGGTTACGAAATGATTGAAGAACTCCCAGTGGAGGAGCGCGTAACGCTCCGCTCGCGCACGCTCAGCGTCGCTGAGCTTGATCTCGCCCGGTATCGCAGGAGCTGAGAGCGATGCGGCGATGCTCGGCGACACGATCCACAGCAATGCCAGTGGTATCGTTGCGATTACCGCGACAGAATCGGCCAGCAGACCGCCATGCGCGAGGTACAATTTCGCTACGGCGCCAGCTCCGGCCACGACGCCGAACGCAACTGCGGGCCACATGCGACGATATACTTCGCGATCCGCGCCGCGCCGCATTGCGCGCTCGACCTGGGACGCGGTCTGCCACTCGAGCATGTGTCGATGAGTGATGTACAGCCGGCTGAGCGTGCGGACTATTGCATCCGCGGAGACCCAGGCCTGGTGCGGCAGGAAAGTAATCGCGAGGCCAAATTGTTCCGCGCTGCCAACTATGTCGCGCATTACGGCACCGTAGTACGCCTGCAGCGACTGGTCCGTAGGCGGCTGAATCAATTCGAGCAGAGCCGCGAAAAGCCACGGGAATGCAACCAGGGCGAGCACGAATCCCGTCCACAGTAACGGCGAACCCGGCAGCACAAACCATCCGGCTATCAGAAGCAGGACCAGTGCAATCTCTACCAGAGAGCGGCGCAGATTGTCGAAGATCTTCCATCGCGACAGCGTCGACAACCGATTGGGTTCCGGTCCGTCAGGACCGGGCACCCTCGCCTTGAGCCAGCTCAGAATCTGCCAGTCGCCGCGGATCCACCGGTGCTTCCGTCGCGTGTAGGCCAGATATCTCGTGGGATAATCATCATACAATTCGATGTCGGTCGTCAGGCCGGCCCGTACGTATGTACCCTCGATCAGGTCGTGCGACAGTAACGTATTTTCAGGAAAGCGTCCGTGAGTCGCCTCCTCGAATGCATCTACGTCGTAAATACCTTTCCCGGTAAAGCTTCCTTCATCGTACAGGTCCTGGTACACGTCCGACACCGCCGTCGTGTACGGATCGACGCCGGGATGTCCCGAGTGTACCGCCGCGAACTTCGATCGATACGCGCTCGTCAGCGCGACACCCACGCGAGGCTGCAGAATTCCATAGCCTCGCGTTACGCGGCCAAGCGCCGCGTCGTATTCCGGACGGTTGAGAGGGTGCGCCATCGTTCCCACCAGCTGCGCGGCTGCACCGCGTGGCAACACCGTGTCGGAATCGAGAGTGATGACGTAACGAATGTCGGCGAGCTGCGCCGGGTCCCCCGCAATCGTCGGAAAGGCACTCGCCGATCCACCACGCAGGAAGCGATTGAACTCCGCAAGCTTTCCCCGCTTTCGCTCCCAGCCCATCCACACACCTTCTGTCGCATTCCACCTTCGTGCGCGATGAAGTACGAGAAACGGCCCGGGATTAACCGACGACCTGTACTTGTCATTCAAGCTCCGAGTGCCGCGCTCGATCGCCTCGATTACATATGCATCGGCAACCTGCGTTTCCGTCTTCGCGTCGGTGAAATCACTGAGTACGACAAAACGAAGATTCGGATCGGGGTTGGCAAGATACTGAACCTCCAGATGCTCGAGCGCCTCACGTACCGACGTAACTGTCGCCAGCAGCGTCGGCACTACCACCGCAGTGCGCGCGGTCGCGGGAATGCCATCCTCACGAAAGTCCATCTTCGGCAGCAGATGAGGCGGAACGATGATCGTCACCAGCTTGTTGACCACGGCGACACCGACCTCACTCGCTGGAATGGCAAGCAACAGCATCACGAGCAGCGCATATCCCGTTGTCGCGATCGGCACGTTTGACAGCACGGTGGCGCACACAAGTAGCGCCACCGTGATTATCACACCAAAATACACCACACTCGGATGCTGTTTCGCCCTGCGGTACACCCGCTCGCTGAAGGTCGGCTCGTACTTGGTGCGCTCCTCGAGCGCGAGCCGCCCTTCCGCAACCAGCCAGTACCCGACGTGCCCCATGCGTGAGTCACCCGGATGCGTTCGCGCCAGCGCGAGCACCTCGTTCGCTATCGAATCCTCGTCCCTCTTGGTGCGTTTTGCGATCTGCTCGACGACGTGCCGGTATTCGTCGCGCGAAGCGAACGTCATATCCGCGTACACATGGGCCGGATCGTCGCGCAGCAGCTTCTCCGTTACACTTTGCGACTCGACGAACTCGTTCCAGTCCAGACGCGAGATCATGCGCAGGCTCTGGATGCTGTTCGTGATCGTCACCTGCGTGATCGCGATCCGTCGGTTGGAGCGGGTTACTGCGTCTTCGGCACTCAGCCCATCTTCAGCAATCCATTGCTCGAGCCACACCAGCGGCGTGAAGTTTGTCTGATAGCTGCGAATCTGACCGAGGAAACGCGCAACGAACGTCGGAGTGAGCTGCGGATGATTATCGATGAATCCCGACAGCGTCTGTGACAGCGCGTCCGACGACTCTGCGCTCGCCGTACGCATTCGCATCGCCCACGTGTCGGCTTCCTGTACCTCGGCAAGGCGCGCCGCAGTACGAAGCGCCATCCTGCGAATGTTTTCGACAAGACCGAGCCGCAACATCGTCGGAATCGCCCACAGCTCGCCGAGCCGTAGTAGCGACACACGCTGAAACTCTCGCGTGAACAGCGTGATGTTGTCGAGATCGAGGCGGCCTTCAGTGTGGCCGATGAGTTCAATGGCCAGCTCGTACACACGTGGATATCCGGCCAGCGTCCCGCTCGCGAGCTTGGGAAGCTCGTGGTAATACTTGTTCGGAAGCGCCATGCGAACCTCGCGCATGTGCTCCTGCACTATGTAGTAATTGTCCAGCAACCACTCGCCGGCTGACGAGATGTCTATCCCGTGCGCTGCAGCATCGCTCAGCGCGTGCTGGATCTCCGAGAGCACCGCCCGCGTGTCATCCAACCGCCTGAGCAACGGCCCGGGGCCGCGATGTATGGGTGGCGGCCCGATCTTCTGCTGCCGAGCGACCGCGCGGGCGCGCTCAGCGAGTCGGTCGACGCCGAGTACCTCGCCGCGGATCGGAGCTACAAGATGCGCACCGCGAGAACCATCCTCATCCGGGCCTGTCCAGGAAAGGAATCGCTTGAGAAGGTTTTTTTCGGTTTTTGGGGGAGTAGCAGTGGGCACGTAGCGAAAGTTAAAGACGCCGCCGAGGCATTGCCCCGAAGTTATGTGCCGGATAGATCGGCGCGAGGCGTCCTCCGCGTTCGGACGTTACCAGCTATTGCACGTAATACGCCTTTATCGCGGCGGAGATTACAGCATCTCGTGTACGAAGGGGATCCAGGCTGTTTGAGAGCACTCCCTCGGCCGCGACCTCGTCCCACATCTGCTTGACCCAGATGACAAACTTCTCGGCGCTCATTCCTTCGCCACGCGCCGTCGTGGCAGCATCTGTCACTGCCGTCACCAAGCCCGCCGAAGGGGGCCCCGAATCTGCGCAGTGCACCCTGAGGGCATCACGAACGTGAGTTGTATGGTCGCTCAGCACGGGGAGAATATAC
This sequence comes from Gemmatimonadaceae bacterium, assembly GCA_036554185.1. Classification (GTDB taxonomy): domain Bacteria; phylum Gemmatimonadota; class Gemmatimonadetes; order Gemmatimonadales; family Gemmatimonadaceae; genus Fen-1247. The sequence goes on from DATBNQ010000051.1 coordinate 23,107, forward strand.
TACGTATGTTTCCTGTGCGGTACCAGACGGTCAGCCGCACACAATCGGGGCGTATCCGGCTCCGAATATCGGCGTGCTGTGCAACACGCTACGCCGCGGCGAGCGGAACCAGTTGCGTCATATCGGCGACGGACCTGCGGCAGGACGCAAGCGAATCGAGCACCGCCGGATCGAACGACGTTCCGCGACCCTCTCCCAGTATCTGCGATGACACCTCCCACGGCAGACCAGCTCGGTACGGCCGATCAGCCGTCAAGGCCTCATAAACATCTGATACACACAGGATTCGGGCTGTCAGATCCAGCCGGTTCCCACTCAGATGCCACGGATAACCGGTGCCGTCGAGCCGTTCGTGGTGCAGCGCCGCTGACCAGGCGAAATCTCGAAATGCCGGTACGCGTGAAAGAATCTCCCACGTAAAAAAGGGATGTCGTTCCACCGCGACCCGCTCAGATTCGGTAAGCGCGGCCGGCTTGTCCAGAATGGAATTGGAAACTCCAAGCTTTCCAATGTCGTGCAGCAGCCCCGCCCGATACACCCTCCGCTGAGTCGCCGCGTCCAGTTTCATCTCGCGCGCGATGCCAAGAGCGTATGCAGCGACGTTGCGCGAATGCGAAAATGTGTACGGAGATTTTGCGTCGATGATGTCCGCAAACGCTCTCGCGATGACATCGAGATCGTCGTCACTCACCCAGCGCATCAACGAGACCGGCTCGGCGGCGATCACTTCATCTGTCGGATCGGTACTATCGAGCCGCTCCCACCAGCCCGACTCATTGCGCCACGACGTCACGCGGTCCACCAGCGACGGATCGAACCACGTGCCACTCCTCGCGTTCGCGACCCTCACGGCAGCCCTCGATCCGTCATGCTGATGAAATACGTCGACTACCTGCGCCAACCCCGCAATGCGCGACATGAGTGGAATCGCCTGACCCGACAGCCCGTCCGGATGCCCCTTTCCGTTCCAGTGCTCATCCAGGTGTCGTATCGCCTCGGCGGTAGCCTGGGGGAATCCGAGCCGTACGGCAATGTCGGCTCCTCGCTCGCAGCGAAGCCCCATGACTTCCTTCATCACCTCATCGCCGCGCGCGACATCGACAAAGTGCTTCACCTTGTCCGACAGCCTTCCGTCCAGTGCCACGGTTCGCGCCGTCTGAACGGCGAGAGCGATTCTGTTCTGTCGATTCACCACCTTCATCCGCGGCTTGAGCTCACGGTCGTCAGTCCCGAAGAGCTGACAGAGTCGCGCGGCGTTACTCGAACAGCCGGCGTCCTTGAGGAGCAGAGCGTAGTAGAGCGCCGCGTTGTCCGTGGGAGACAGCCCGATTTCGTGCCCCAGTCGCATGCCAATGAGGCAGCTCCGCATGGTGTGACCGATGGGCTGCCCCTCGGTCAGATCCAGCGCGCAGGACAGCGCGGAAAGCACCTCGGAAAGGTTGACGCGCGCGGCCATAGTGCCCGCAAGTCTCGGCGGAACCCCTCGCAGAGTTTACCGGATCTACGCTGCTAAGTCCCCGCGTACCACTCGTAACCCTGATCGCTCCAGTATCCACCGTTCCGACTGGGCATGAAGACAATCTTTGTGAGGTACTTGGTGTTTTTATAGCCGAGTTTTACGGGCGAGAACAGACGGGCCGGCGCGCCGTGGCCAGGCTCGAGCATCTTTCCATCCAATCCATAGCATATGAGCGTCTGGGGATTCATTGCGCTCTCGATATCCCAGCTTTCGTGGTAATCGTTGTCGAAAGATTGGAAGTCCACGTAATGCGCGTCCTGCGTTGCGCCAGCTGCGCGCGCGAGATCGCTGAGGCGACATCCCGTCCACGATTCAACTGCAGTCCATCCTTCGACACAGAAGTGGTTGACTCGCTGCGTAACGCGTGGCAGTCGCTGGAGCATGTCCATTGTGAGTGTCAGCGGATTCTTCACCAGACCGGACACTTGCAGCGTCCACGTTCCGCGCGCCGCCGTATCCCACACGGGCACGGTGTCGGAGACGAAATATCTGGGTAGTGCAGCACCCGCGTTCCGCCACCGCGCCGATGGAGAATCCATCGACGTATGTCGGAACAATCCACGTTCGAGCGTCTCGTTCTTGCGCATGGCGTATTTCAACAACCTGTCGGCGCCCTTTGGTCCGCGCGAGCCACAGGCAGCGAGCAGCCATGCAGTCGTCAAGCCGCCGGTGGCGGTGAGAAAATCACGTCTCTGCATCTGCACCGCTCCTTGCGCGCTTGAATAGATGATAGAACGGCCGGCCATCACGCAGCTCGGGCGCGCGCTCCGGATTGTACTTGCCAGTTACGATGGACCGTATGGAGTAGGGATCAACCGCAAACACCATGAAGATGTGCACCGCCGACAAGGTGACCAGCGCGAGCATCACGAGAAAATGCCAGTACCGCGCGTACACGTATCCGCCCATCAGGTTTGTAAGCGGCGCAAGAGAAACCGGTTTCCACACCGCCAGCCCCGTTATCACCGCGAGAGCCGCAAGAATTGGAAGGGCGAAATACGTGCCCTTCTGAAGGGCGTTGTGTTTACCCTGATGCGGATGGTTCCTGCGCACGAACAGGTAGAATTTCGTCATCTCCCATGCGTCACGAATGTCGCCGCGGCGCGGCGCGAGATCGCGCCACTCGCCGTGCAGGTAAATGAAGATCGTGTACGCCAGGCCGTTCAATACAAACAGCCACATCATGGCGAAGTGCCAGTTGCGCGCGCCAGCGAGCCAGCCGCCGAATGTCGCCCAGTGCGGAATCGATTTTCCGGCGAACGGATAGCAACAGAACGTCTCGCCACGTCGCGCGAACATCGGATACGCGTTGAATATCTGCAGCCCGCTCCCGATCATTATCACCAGAGCTACCGCGTTCACCCAGTGTGTAAGACGAACGAACCAGTGGTGCCGATCCACCGCCATTAATAGTCTCCCGTCGTTCAGGCTGGAACGTAACCCACATATCCGGAGTCAAAACATATACTTGCAACCTTTACAATGGCGCAGTACGGCGCGCGACGCATATTGGATCTGTGCATCCAACACACACGATGGCCATGGCTGACACGTGGGGCGGGTATGTGACGATACGTTCCTGGCAACGCCTCGCTGCGTCAATTGCGGTGGGTGCATCGGTCCTGCTGCCCATGGCGGCGTGTGTGCCGCCGCATCCTCTCGTCATTACCGCTCGACCCGCGATCGAAGCCGCTCACCCTGACCGGCGTCATGCCCCGCGTCCGGCGGTCCGCTTTTACGGTACCTACTGGCAGGCCCTCGCGGACGCGAACTTACAGGCAGCATGGATTGTCGCAGAATCGAGCGAGCAGCGCTCGCTTGCCGACGCGATCGATGCTTTCCTCAACGGGCGGAACACGGAGGCGGACTCGACCGTCGCCACTCTGCTCGGCGCCAGGGACTCCCAGGTTCGGAAAGCGGCCCGGATCACGAACGCCGCAATCCTTGCTTCGGAGGGCGACTGGCCGCGGCTCGCCGCGTACGCCGACTCTGCCGACCGTGAGAAGCGGGATGCAGCAGGGGTGGAGACGTGGGCCCCGGCCTTCAAGGACGTGTCTACGAGCATCACCTTCGCGGACTCGAGTTCCGAGCTACCGCTCACCCGCTCCATTACCGGTGTCGCGATAATTCCTGTAAGCGTGAACGGGGTGAAGCGGCATTTCTGGCTCGATACCGGTACCAGCATTACCATCCTGACGAACAGTGTCGCCGACGCGGCAAATGTCACGGGGTTGGGGCAGGATACCCTCGAGATGGTAAGCGCGGTGGGCCGCGTGTCCACCCGAGCGGCGGTCGTACACTCGCTCAAACTCGGTCACGTCACAGTCACCAACGCCCCTGCGATGATCGTCGGTGACCTCGCGCTGCAGATCCGGGAAGCGAACAGCGGTATGCCACCGGTACCCATCGACGGCGTCATTGGCTTCGATGTCATTCGGAAACTGGACCTCACGATCGACGATCTGGATGACCGCGTCATCATTCGGGAGCCCACCCTTCGTGCGGCAGATGACAGTCATCCTCGCAATCTCGCGTGGTTTGGGCTCCCAATCGTAACGCTGCTCTCCTCACACGGTAACGCGATCCACCTGGTGCTGGACACGGGTGCAGGCGAAACGTTTGGCACTCCGGGCATGGCCGAGAAGAGCGGCGCACACTGGAGGGCCGCCGAGCGACGGACGGTTCAGGGCTTTGGCGGTACCAAGATCGAAGCAGGGATCGCCATTCCAGACGTACGCCTGTTCCTGGGCGACACACCCCTGTCGTTCAAGCGGATTTTTCTGTACGAGGCGAGCTACCCGACCATTTTCAAGCTTGACGGAACACTCGGCGCGGACATCGGGCGCGGCGGGGTGGTTCGGATCGACATGACCAATGGCCGCCTCGACGTATCAGGAAAGTGATCCTGCTCGGGCGAGTGAGCGCCCCGTGCTTGTAATCACGGTTCCGGACGCACTACATTTGTAGAATGCCCGCTGAAAACACCGAAAAACTGACAGGACCGCATAGTGGTTGGGTCGGTATCACGTCCGTCCTCCTGCTTACCCTGGCTACTTGGGGATTCCTTTACTTTCTCCATGTCACGCAATGGCACGACCCGATGAACCCGATCTCGCCTAACGAGCGGTCCACGGTGATTCAGCCAGCCGCCGCGCCCGCGACCACCGCACCGGCGCCGACGACGCATTAAGGCGAATCAGCCGTCATTCCCGCGAAAGCGGGAATCCAGGTTCCCCCGAGGCTGTCATTCCCGCGAAAGCGGGAATCCATGTTCCCCGACGTCGTCAAAGCTCGTCTGATTTTATGACGAGCATCTTCTCCGCCTGCATGTCGCGCATCGAGTAGCCGATCCCGCCCACGCCAAGTCCCGAAGTGCGACGGCCGGCGAATGGCATCCAGTCCACACGAAACGTCGTGCTCTCGTTGACGAGGACCGCTGTTGCATCGAGCCTCCGGAATGCACGCAGCGCAGTGTCCAGCGAACGGGTGCAGACCGCAGACTGAAACGAAAACGGCAGCGCGTTCGCACGATCGATCGCCTCGTCCATGTCATCGTACGGATACACGCACACAACCGGACCGAACACTTCGAGTGTGCTCAC
>DATBNQ010000092.1:0-18338 GCA_036554185.1 Gemmatimonadaceae bacterium
CTTCGCTCGGCGAACGTACTTCCAGCAGCCTCCGTCGCACCAACGCGCGCACTGTCGACGTGGCTCACAGTTGCAGCAATGGCTGCGCTCGGACTCGGCGTCGATCTCAAGGCAATAAGCAAGGTCGGACCGCGGGTGATAATGACAGTTACCGGATCACTCGCGGTCCTCATCGTGCTGAGCCTGAGCCTGATTCACTTCCTGAACATTCGATGAGTCATATGGCGCCGCAGCACGTCATAACCACCGCCTGACGTGGCTGCAATACGCTGAATACTCGACCGGGAATGCGCCGGTGAGGTACTTCTCCTCGCGCGCGATCACGGCGTACCGGATGAGAAGCAGCACCGGGATCAGGAACAGGAGTGGCCACCAGCTGTCGTATAACAGCGCGACACCTGCATAAAGTGCGGCGAGGCTGACGTACATTGGATTGCGCGTAAAGCGATACGGTCCGCTCTGCACGATTGCCGATGCCGGTCGCGTGGGGATTATTGCCGTGTGTGCACGTGTGAACACGATAAAGGCCCCGGACATAAGGGCAAGCCACAGCGCCAGACACAGCAGTGCGATGACGTCGCGAGTTTCGCCGGATATCTGCGACAGCGGCGCCGGCCAGCGCCGATCGATGAGCCAGCCGATCAGAAAACCGATCACGTAAACGAGCGGCGGCGGAAAATGAACGCCGGGATTCCGGAGCGCAGTTGCTGGAGTCATCATCGGATCCCTCGGGATCATGAAATAGTGTGACGCCGGCCCGTCGATTCGTCGTTCCGGCCCAGCGCCTGCCTCTCAGTCGGACACCTCACTTATTTCCGCTCGCATTGTGGGCCGCGTTGATCGCGCCGAGTGCCTGAATTTCCTTCTGATGGGTGGCGACGAAATCAACATTGGCAGGATTCACCTGCGATGTCAGCTTTTCGGAGTTGGGCTGGCCAGCCTTCTTCATCTGATAGGCGACCGATGCGTACATGAGCGCGAAGGTTGTATAGACGTAATCATGTGCACTGATTCCTGCGTCCTTCAGAATCTGCGGGGCGCGTGGCGCGCTGTTGACGCGTGCAACAGCATCGTCGACCGTCTGTGGACCGGATGATTGGCCGTGATTCTCCCACTCGGCTCTCAGCGCCGGATCCGACTTCTCGAGCGACTGAATCGTCCGCATCACCTGGGCAACCTTTGTTACATGGTCTTCCGTGAGCGGATACGTCGCGAGAGCGTGTGCGTCAGCGGCGACCTGTGCTGCGCTCGGACCCGTAGTGGTGGTACCAGCGGCAGCGCCGGCCGCCGGTGCGTCCTTTCCCGCGCACGCTGCGATAGAAAAGACCGCAACGCCTACACCGCATATCATCGTCAGCCGCCGCTGTACTGTCTTGTCAGAGGTACGCATTTGGGATGAGGTTGAAGTGGAGTAAGGGTGACTCATTCAACAAAGTACGTCTTTTCCTGGCGGGAAAGTCCAGTTGTTGGGTGAGGCGTCCGGACGCCCCCCGGTCGCAATTCAGCGGGAAGTCCGTCATCTGACCTGTCGCCCCAACGAAAGCGCGGAGCCCGGATGCGCGGCATGACTGGGCGGGGGCACGTGGAGGATTATCCGCCGCTGTATGGTGGAGGATCCAAGTCCCCGATCGAATGGCAATCCTTCAGGGTCTGCCTCGCGGGCTGATCGGAGAGCGGGGAGCGGAGCAAGCTCGCGGCATGCGACTGGAGGATCGGTACCAGGGCTTGCTCCGTGCGCGCACGGCGCAAGACCTGGTACCGATCTCCCCGATCTCCTGACGTCTACGCAGTCCCAATACTGCTGGAGCCAAGCATCCTGAGAATCAGCGATCAGCAGCTCGGCAGCGTTGCGTCTGGCGCGTCGTCCCTTCCCTACTTGGCCTGCTTGAACACGATACCCGCGTTATTGCGGTCATATCCCATCACGTACACTGCCGTCGAATCGACAGCCACACCGATGACGCCGGCTACGGTGCCGGCGCTGCAGTTCGGATAAAGCACTGGCGTGCCGCCACCCTTGGCGACTTTCCTCACGAAGTGGAAATTAAGATCGCCAGTGATCGGAGCATGTGGGTAGTAAACGTAGTTCTGATCAGTCGCCACATTGTGGGGAGAGTTCTCTTTGGTTACGAGATAGCTGACTGCACCGCCGTTAGTCGGCACGGCGAAAATAGAGCCGCCGCGTCCTGACGACGCGTCGGTGAGATCTTCAGAATAGATCGCATTCTGGTCGATCTCGAGCGGCCCGGTAAGGTTCAGTCCAACTTTGGCCGCGAGTGCCTGCCTGGTCCCGCCGCCAATCGGCAGGCGGAAAAAGCTACCCGAATCGCCCAGTATGTAGAAGTTCGATTGACTCGCGTCCAGCGCGAGGAAGTTGACGCTGCCCTGTCCCCGACCGATGTCGATTACCTGACCGCCTGCTTTGGGCACGCGGCGAATGGCGCCGCCGCCCGCCTGCTCACCCCAGTACACGTAGTTCGCGTCGAGAGCGATGCCCGTGGGGTAGAACACGTCGTAAGAAGAACCCGCCGGCGTGCCGCTTGCGAGCGTCGTTATGGTTCCCCCGCCGATCGGTACCGACCTGATCTGGCCGTTACCATTCGCCTCGTTGTATTCTGTCCAGTACACGTTGGTGCCGTCCACGGCAATCTGATTTACCGCGCCGAGTCCCGACGCCAACACTGTGACGGAACCGCCAGTCTTCGAGACCTTCTTGATGCTGGACCCGCTCCCCAACGTTTCATCCACCCAGTACACCGATGTCGGATCCAGCACCGGTCTGTACAGTGCGAATCCCAGGCTGGAGGGATTGTACGGGAGAGCGGAAGCAAGCACGGTGCACGCGTCGGTAACGGTAAACGTGGCCGACGCACTCGCTCCAGTACCACCAGCATTACTAACGTTGATCGCGAGGGTGCCGGGTGTCTGTAGTACGTTGGACTTCAATACGGCGAGGAGTTGGGTCGCGCCAACGAAAGTGGACGGGACCGCGACCCCATTGACCATCACCACCGCGCTTGACGCGAAGCCGGATCCGTTGATTGCCAGTACGAGACTGTCCAATCCGGTTGTGCTCGTTGCCGGCGAGAAGGAGCTGAGTGCCAAGGCTCCGGATACCACAAAATTGGTCTGTGCCGAAGTGCCACCGCCGGGGCTGGGATTGGTCACCGCGATCGGGTACGTTCCCGCTGTGGCCAGATCTGCAGCAGCAAGTGAAGCAGTCAGCTGCGAAGCGCTGACGAAAGTTGTGGCGCGAGCGGTTCCGCCGAAGGTGACGGTAGAGGCCTGGACAAAGCCGCTTCCGTTCACTGTCACCGTTTGGGCGGGACTGCCCGCCGCCGCCTGGCTGGGCGACACACTACTTATGGATGGCGCTGGGTTGGGCGAGCCAGAGCCAGACGGTGAAGTGGTCGAGTCCCCGCCGGAACCACCACAGCTCCAAAGGACCAAACCGGCAACCGTCAGGACGTAGCGCATGGGCCTGAACGGGGAAGTCACATCTTTGAACTTCGCCATAGCATGGAACCCGCATTGTAGAGCCGACCGACCGGTCGGGCGGATTTCGCGCCGACTCTGTTCGATACATAAATCTCGACAATCACGGCGACAGCTTTAGTGACGACAAGGGTAGGCTCGTACGTCACCGTTCCGTAGGTACCGGTGTCATCCGCATCGAACGAGTACGAGCCACCGGCGATCGTCCGCGCATTCTGGCTCGACGCGACCGGACCTGCGTGAACGGCCGGCGAGACCCGGAGCACCCTTACGCTGTCGACAGTGAATGAGTACGTGTCCGTCGCATTGGCCGAGACCAGGACGTTGTCACTTGAAGGGATGGACGATCCCGCTGCCAGACACGAGTGCCTGAGGCTGAAAAAAAACTTCCAAACCGCCCCTTGCACCTCACGTTACGTCAGGATTTAGACTATCCTCGTGGCCATACTGGACCCATTATCGCGACGAGGAACGAAAATGAAGGAGCCGCCCTGGAAGGTCGGTGAGTTGGCCCGGAATACCGGTATGTCGGTTCGAGCTCTGCATCATTACGACGAGATCGGACTGCTCAAGCCGTCGCTCCGGACTGCCGCCGGTCACCGGTTGTACAGCCGGTCTGACATCGAACGGCTTCAGCAGATTCACTCGCTTCGATTGATGGGGATGTCGCTGGATGAGACGGGGCGCCTGCTCGACGGGGTGGTCGCTTCGCCGCTGCAGGTGATTCACCTGCACCTTGCCAGGCTGCGTGAGCAGATCGCCATGCAGAAACGCCTGGCAGCGCGTCTCGGGACGCTAGCCCAACATCTGGACTCGTCTGGCTCGGCATCGCTCGACGAGATCTGTCAGACAATCGAGGAGATGATGCAAATGGAGAAATACTTTACACCCGAGCAGTTGGAAGTACTCGAGGAGCGCCGGATCAAGGTCGGCGAAGCCCGCATGAAGTCGGTGGGCGACGACTGGAACGTCTTGATCTCCCAGGTCCGGACAGCAATGGAAAACGGTGTCGACCCGGCGAGTCCGGAAATGCTCGAGCTCGCTCGGCGATGGAAGTCACTGGTGGAAGAGTTCACTGGCGGCGATCCGGCGATCGCGAAAGCGGTGAAAACGATGTACGACAATGAAGGACCAACGCTGCAGAAACAGCTCCAGAACGTTCCAACCCCCGAGATGTTCGCGTACATCTCGAAGAGCATCGCCGCGCTGAAATCCTGACTTCGGACTGTAAAACGCCCATCCGTCTCATCGACTGGTGGGCGCTTTGCACCGTTTGCTCAGGACATCTTGCGGACGGCTCCCGAGAGGCTAAATCTGAACGATCGGCTCCGCTGGTGAATTGAAACAGGGAGTCGCGACGCTCCAGCCACATTTTCGCATCCAAAAATCATGTCCCACAAAGCACCAGCGACACTTGCGCGCCATTTCGGTGCCGCAGCTGCTCTTGCCTGCACCGCACTCGCGACGGTCCCGACGACTGTCGCATCCGCGCAAAGCATAACGGTGTCATTCCCCTCGACTCTTCGATCGACACCCGTCACCGGTCGCGTAATCGTCATCATCGCGCGCGATTCCGCCCCCGAACCGCGACTCCGCGCTGGTGGATACGGCGGCACACAGCCGTTCTTTGGACTCGACGTCGCCGGCCTCGCCCCTGGTGCGGCAGCGGTGATCAATTCCTCCACTTCGGCCTACCCTGTCAGCCTCGCGCAGATTCCAGCCGGCGATTACTACGTTCAGGCTGTGCTCAATGTCTATACCCAGTTCCATCGCGCGGATGGACATGTCATCTGGGCGCACATGGATCAGTGGGAAGGACAACAATGGAACCGGTCACCAGGTAATCTCGTGAGCGACGTCCATCGGATTCACATCGATCCGCGCACGCGATTGAATGTGAAGATCGCATTGACGCATATGCTGCCTCCAGTCGCCGTACCGGCGGACACAAAGTGGGTCAAGCGTGTGAAGATCCAGAGCAGATTGTTGAGCGCGTTCTGGGGACATCCCATGTACATCGGCGCGACGATCCTGCTTCCGGACGGCTACGATAGCCATCCCGCGGCACACTATCCCGCCATTTATTCGCAGGGCCACTTCTCGCTCTCACCGGCTTTCGGTTTCACACCCGACAGCGAGCCAAACTACGCGGCACAGCGCACGATGCTGCGAGCACGCACGGATGGCCGCGAGCCCGGCTTTGATTTCTATAAATCGTGGACGTCGAGAAATTTTCCACGCATGATCGCGGTCACGTTTCAGCATCCTACACCCTATTACGACGATTCATACGCCGTCAATTCAGCGAATAACGGCCCCTATGCCGACGCACTGCTCAAGGAGCTTGTGCCCTACATCGAGTCCCACTTCCGCGTCATTCCGCAGTCGTATGCCCGCACACTTACCGGCGGATCGACCGGCGGCTGGGAATCAATTGCGCTGCAAGTGCTGCATCCGGATTTCTTCAACGGAACGTGGACGTTCTGCCCGGATCCAGTCGACTTCCGGAGCGTACAGATGGTCGACGCATACTCCGACACGAGTGCATTCGTGCCGAACGGCAATGGCTGGGTAATTACGCCACGTTACATGAGCCGCACGTCCCAGGGCCAGGTTGAAACGACTCAGCGCGATCTCAGCAAGATTGAATCGGTGCTTGGCAGTCACGAACGATCGGGGCAGCAATTCAACGCGTGGGACGCAGCATGGGGACCAACCGCGAGTGACGGATATCCACGACCGCTGTGGAGCAAGACGACTGGCACGATCGACCGCGGCGTGGCCGCCTACTGGCGCGATCACAACTTCGATCTACGCTACTACCTCGCGAAGAACTGGACCACTGTCGGCCCCAAGCTGCAAGGCAAGATTCACATGTATGTGGGCGACATGGACAATTACTATCTTAATCTCGCGGTGTATCAGTTCGACGACTTCTTTCGTGGGACCACGGCGCCGAAATCCGACGCTGTCTTCGAGTACGGGCGTCCCATGAAAGGCCATGGCTGGCAGCCGATGAGCAATGCGGAGTTGGTCCGCATGATGGCGAAACACATCACCGAATCAGCGCCAAGCGGTGCCGATGTAACGTCGTGGAAATACTGAGGAAATGAAGCGAGGCGCGGAGAAATCCGCGCCTCGCTTCATTTCCTCGGAGGTGCACCACGCAATACTATCCAACCCACAATACCAGCCAGCAACGATGCGGTAAATGTCCCGAGCTTCGCTGCGGTCAGCAGTTCCTCCGATCCGCCAAATGCCAGCCCGGCAATGAACAACGACATCGTGAATCCTATACCGCCAAGGCATGCGACACCGAACAGCATGCGACGCGAGACGTCGGCTGGAACGGTCGCTATCCCGCTGCGCACTGCTATCCAGGAAGCAAGGCAGATTCCAATCGGCTTCCCGAGAAACAGTCCGGCGATCACGCCGAGGGCAACTGGGGTGGATAGCAGATGACCGCTCCCGTGCAATGATACGCCCGCATTCGCGATCGCAAACAGCGGCATGATTCCAAAGGTGACTATCCCGCCAAGGCCCTGCTCCAGCCGGACCAACGGCGCCTGCGCGTGATCAGCCAGTGTGTTCAGTTGCTGCAGTGCAGCCTGATGCTCTCTGCTCGACACCACGGTTCTCTCGGGCGCATGCGCATCGTGAAACGCCGAGATCGCGTCGCGAGCCCCCGCGAGGAACGCAGCCTCATCGATGCGTGTACGCGACGGGATCGTCATGGCGAGGAGAACACCTGCAACCGTAGCGTGCACTCCCGAAAGGAGCACAGCAACCCACAATGCGAGCCCGATCAACGCGTATGCCCACGTGGCACGCACACCGATCGCGTTCGCTATCACGGACAGCACGAGTAGCACGGCGGCGGCGCCAAGTGCGGTCCACGATATCGTAGCGGTGTAGAAAAGCGCGATCACAAGCACCGCGCCGAGATCGTCCGCGATGGCGAGGGCGGATAGAAATACCCGGAGCGATGACGGGATCCGATTGCCGAGCAGTGCGAGGACGCCGAGTGCGAACGCGATGTCGGTCGCCATCGGAACACCCCAGCCGCGAGTGCTATGGTTGGTGAAGTTGAGTGCGACGAAGAACAGCGCCGGAACCACCATTCCACCAAACGCGGCGATCAGTGGCAGCGCCGCCTGTCGCGCACTCGCGAGCTCGCCGACAAGAAACTCGCGCTTGATCTCCAGACCAACCAGGAAGAAGAAGACGGCCATCAATCCGTCATTCACGACATTATGGAGCGTAAGGCTTGCGGTTCGCGCACCGAAGCCCATGAACATTCGCGTCTCCCAGAGCGCGTGATACGTATCAGCCCACGGGGAGTTTGCCCACGCCAGCGCAATCACGGCGCAGATCAGCAACACCACGCCGCCGGCTGGTCCCGTCTGCATCAACCGGCTCAACGGCATCGTAACGTGCTCGATGAGCGGCGTGCGACCGCGCGACGGCTGTTTGGACGGTGGATTTGATTTGGCGACGCCGCTCATGCCTTCAGTTTAGCGTCGGAAAGGGGATTCAACGAGAGGCGCTCTCGACGGGCACCGGATTTGCCCGTCAACCGATCACTATGACGAACGCTCACGATGCATCAATCTCAGGCGCGGCGCAGCCCATCATCTACGACGTGGCGATCGTCGGCGGTGGCCCCGCCGGTCTCTCGGCGGCGATATGGCTCGGGCGTTATCTGCGGCGCGTTGTCCTCATCGATGCGGGAGACCCGCGCAATTGGGAGACGCGAGGAATTCACGGCTACCTGGGACTGGAATCGATAACACCGGGCGAGCTTCGAGGCCGCGGCCGCGAGGAGTGCCGGCGCTACGGAGTCACGCTGGTCGATGCAACGGTGGCCGCTGTGGATCAGTTGACCGAGGGAGCGTTTCGGGTTTCGCTCGAATCCGGTGAAACGATCAGCGCCGCGCGCATCTTGCTTGCCATAGGCGTCCGTGACGTCTGGCCCGATGTGCCCGGATTGGAAAAGTGCTACGGTGCAACAGCGCACGTCTGCCCCGACTGCGACGGTTACGACGCGCGCGGCAAGAAGACAGTCGTCATCGCGAGCGGACGCAAGGCAGCGGGCCTGGCCTTCGCGCTCACCACATGGACGCGAGAGATCGTGATCTGCACCAATGGAGAACCGGCAGCGATGAGCGCGGAAATCCTCGAGAAGCTGGATGCGCTGAACATCCCGATCATAGAGGCGGCGATCGAAAGTGTGAAATCATCCGGAGGCGAGGCCCGATCGCTGGAGCTGCGCGGAGGAATGACGCTCGATTGCGATCAGATCTTCTTCGCGATCGGTCAGGAGCCGTCGGACGACCTCGGTAGCCAGCTCGGCTGCGCGCGCGACGAGATCGGGCGCGTCGTAACCGATCTGCACTTCCACACTTCGGTAAGAAATGTTTTCGCCGCCGGCGACATAATACACGGCCCGCAGATGGCGATCGCCGCCGCTGGGATAGGAGCCGTTGCGGCAGTCGCGATTCATCACTCGCTTCTGCCGGAAGGACAGGTACTCTAGCTGCTCGGCGCTACCAGCTTATCGTCAGCTTCTGTGGCTTTCCGTGACGCGTGACGTCGAGCGTCACACTGTGACTCGCGGCAAGACGCAGCGCCGTCATTATCCCGAGCGGGCTTTCGACGGTAATTGAATCCGCGCGCGTAATCACGTCGCCCGATTGCAGCCCGGATCTCATCGCGGCGGATCCATTTCCAACATCGACGACGAGCACGCCGGACGGACGAACATCGAGCGCATTTGCCAATCCTGCGTTGAGCCGCGCAAGGTAGGCACCAGCAAACGGTGCGTTGCGGTCAGCAGCGACTGGCGCGACGATCGCGATCGGCCCCGCCGCCGCGCCGGAGACGAGCGGCATGATGGAGCTTTCGTCGCTGCGCATTGTCACCGATTGACCGTAGGGATGACCTTCCGTGCGCTTCGCTACTGTGAGCGTGAGCGAGCGAACGCCGTTTCGACGAATCTTGATTACGAGCTGCTGGCCGGGCTTGAGGAATCGCTTGACCGCAAATGCGTTGCTGTTCGCGTCGACGTCGTTGTACGCGAGGATCGTGTCTCCGGCTACGAGACCAGCGGTTTTGGCCGGTGAGCCAGGATCCACGGAGGCGACAACCGGATATGCAAGCTTGATCTCCGAGCCGGTTGCGCCGCGCGCATTCTGAATCACCGACAGCCCGACCCAACCCGACGGGCTTGACGTCTTCTGCGCACCTGCGCTACCGGCCACGCCAAGTGACGCCAACGCGGTCACGGTCAGGGCGCAACGAAGTGTTCCTGACACTCAGAACCTTTCCATGGTTGCGCCAACCGGCAGTGAGTTGCCCAACTGCTGAAGGGTCGCTTCACGCGCAGCAGCGGCGGAGAGGAAGTACTGATTGAGCAGTGGATCTCGCGGCGCGTCCTTGAGCGCGCTCAGCGACGCGGTAGTCATTTCGTCGAGTCCTGCGAGACGATCCTCGTACAGCGATGAACCGCCGAGGCGCTGCGGAATAGAGTCGCTCGCATCGAGGAAGGCCGCGGCTGATTGATAATCGGTCTGGGCGCGCAACAGAGTCTGGCGCGCGCTCGCCGGTGACGTGAAAGGCTTTCCGGCGACGTGGACGGATGATCCACCCGTACTGTCTGAAACCGCCTGCTGGATCTGCGTTATTAGAGACTGACCAAACGTCATCCCGCGTCCGGCGACGATCCCCACACCGACCAGGGCCGCGCTTGCAGCCAACCGCAGGGTCCACCTTCCCGTCGTGCGTACCCACCCGGAGCCGCGTGGCGCCGGTTCAGCGCTCGGAACATATGCGCGTTCGGATCTCGTACGCTGGCCCGCTGCATCGCGGATCAGGCCCTCCTGTTTCAGCGACATCGACAGATGGTGCCATTCCGTAAGCGGCGCAACCACGCGCGTCTGCTCACGCGTTATAAGTGCGTCGAGTGAGCGATCGGAAAGTTCTTTAGATGGTAGTGCCATGCTCTTGTCCAACGCCAGCGGAGAATCCATCTGAAAGATGCGCGAGTAGCCGGCGTAGCTTCGCGCGTGCTTTGAACAGCTGCGACTTCGATCCACCAGTGGTTATACCCAACTCACTCGCGATCTCTTCGTGCGTGTATCCTTCAACGTCGTGCAAGAGGAATACCGTGCGCGCGCCAGGTGAGAGCTGCTTCACGGCCTGGTCTATTGATTCAGCCATGATGCCACGCTCTGTGTCGGCTTCCGGATTGTCCGGTGCAGCTGCGGTATCATCTTCGACATCCATCTCCACTTTCGCGATACGCCGGACCTTGCGCAACGCATTTAGTGTACGGTTAACAGCGATACGGTGTGCCCATGTTCCGAATTGTGAATCACCACGGTAACTCGGCAGAGCTCGAAAAATTTGAATCCATACTTCCTGCGCAACGTCGGCGGCCAGATCGCGGTCGCCGCAAAGACGAAGAACCACGGCATCGATGTGCGGGGCGTTCTCCATCCAGAGCTGTCGGAGGGCACGTTCATCGCCCTCGACCGCCCGCTGCACTATTGTCTGGTGGGTCGTCATCCAGTGTGTGCTTGTATTTGACTCTGGTTGTATCTCAAGGGTTGCCGGAATCGTCAAATATGACAAATTGGGCTTCCGTTCGTTCTTTCCCCATTTTGCGGGTCCTCTAGTTTGCGGGTCGTCTGATGCTGGTTGCTCTACTCTTCGCCTTTGCCGGGGCTTCCGGCTCCTTCCGTCCTGCCGTGACCCCCCGGGGTCCCGACCTGTATGGTAGCACCGGCCTCCCGATCGCCACACCAGCATCCGTCGGGATGTCGTCCGAGCGGCTCGAAGCGATCAACCGGGTAGTCGAACGTGGCATTGCCGCCGGGGGCTACCCCGGAGCCGCGGTGATCGTCGGGCGCAAGGGCAAGGCCGTCCTCCAGCGCGGCTTCGGAAGGCTGTCCTGGGATGAATCAAGCCCGGACGTCAGTCCCACCTCCACCATATATGACCTCGCGTCTCTAACGAAGGTAGTAGGTACGACTACCGCGATAATGGTCCTGTTCGACCAGGGCCGGATCTCGCTCGATGCACCGGTCGCGCGCTACCTCCCGGAGTTTACGGGCGGCGAAAAGGACCTGGTCACCATCAGACAGCTGTTGACACACCGATCCGGCCTCCCCGCTGGACGCGAAATCTTCCGCCTGACGCACGATCCCGTCGAGGCGAGGCAATTGATCCTCGCGACGCCGCTGATCGCGCATCCTGGCCAGCAGTACGAGTACTCCGATCTGGGCGCCGACGTCCTGGCTATGGTCGTCGAAAGAGTCTCCGCGCAACCGCTCGACGAATTCCTTGCGGACTACGTCTTCCACCCCCTCGGGATGTACCAGACGGGCTTTCGCCCCGCGGATTCGCTTGACGCCCGGATCGCCCCCACCGGCTCATCGGAAAGCGGCCGCACGCAACGCGGCCAGGTCAACGACGAAAACGCCTTCGCGATGGGCGGAGTAGCTGGCCACGCTGGCCTCTTCTCGACGGCAGCCGACCTTTCCGTCTTCGCCCAGATGATGCTGAACGGCGGCGTGTACAACGGAGTTCGGATCATCGCCGACTCCACGGTCCAGCTCTTCACCACCCGGGCAGCCGGCCATCGTGCGCTTGGCTGGGACACTCCCACAGGGTCGTTCGGCTCCGGCGAATACCTTTCCGAACACTCGTTCGGACATACCGGATTCACGGGTACATCCATGTGGATCGATCCGGACCGGGACATGTTCGTCATCCTCCTTACGAACCGGGTATTTGACTCGCACTCCCCGCACCCCGTTCGGGTGATTGCCGATGTGCGCTCCGATCTCAGCGACGCTGCATCGCTGTCGGTGACCGACATGCCGTCGGGAGTCATGGTCATGCCGGCGTCGTTCCGTGCGGACCGGGAAGTTGGCTGGCACGAACGAGCCCGCAGCAAGCGCGGAGGAAGGGCGCGACACGCCAAGTCGTTATCTTCAAGGAATGGAACACGCGTCAGGTCAACCAGAACCGCAAAGTCCAAACACGGCGCCTCAAGATCCACCACAAAGCGCTCCTCCGGACACGCTTCCAGGTCGGCCAAGTCCAGCCACGTCGTCAAATCCAGACACGCCACGAGCAGCAAGTCCAAGCCAGCAACACGACACACAACAAAGCACACAACAAAACACAGCTCAAAGCACAAGCGTTGATTCGACCCAGGCCTCAAGCCTGGAGACCGATACCGACGCTACCGTCCCGGGCGTCGTGAGTGTGGATCAGGTCAAGCTGGGTCTCCGGCGCGTCAAGGATCCGGACCTCCAACTGAACATCATGGATCTGGGCCTCGTCTACGGAGTTCGTGTCGACGGGGCCGTCGTGTCGGTGGACATGACGCTCACGTCACCCGGATGCCCATCCGGCCCGGAGATCATGGGCGACGCGGAGCGCCAATTACTCACACTACCGGGTGTCGAGGACGTGAAGATCAATCTGGTCTGGGCACCCTTCTGGTCGCCCGACAGGATCGAGCCGCGGGTGAGGGCTTACCTGGGGTTGTAGGGACGGGCTCCGCTGTAATACCGTTCCGCAACAATTCGTAAACCAACATCATGATGGTGCCGGTCCGTCCCGGCGTGCATTATCCCGTCATGCGTCTGGACCGCTTCCGCTGGGCACTACGAGCATCACTGCTGGTATCGTTTGCCTGCGTACACCCGCACCAGTCGGACATCATCTCCGATACCGGAGCCGAGATCAGTGTCAGACGGATGCGCGTGAAGAAGCACGCGAGTCCATCTGTCCCAACATTCTGGGAATCGGTGAGCATGCTGGACGTCGCCGGCGCGCGGGCCGATGCGAAGACAGTTTCGGAGCGATTTTTCACCGACGCACTGCGATCACTCGTCGACGGTGACCTCGAGAGCGCCGAAGTACTCTTCCACTCGCTGCTTGCCGATCCTGATCCACTCGTGCGGGGACGCGCTCGGATCGGGCTTACCGTCTCGCTTGACGCGCAGGGCAAGTGGCACGCGCTCGCCTCGCTTCCATCGGAGGTCCGCTCGACGAACGACACCGCCGGCAATCTGGTAGATCGCGCGACTGTGGATTCGTGGGCCGGCGTACTTCGCGACATTCCGCCGGTAGCAGTTGACGCGCCCAGCAGGCCCGACGTCGTGCCGTTGTTGGGGAGCAGTATCGGAACTCCCATCATCAAGGTCTACATCAACGGTCACGAGCGCTATTTCTGGCTCGACACCGGTGCCACGATGTCGCTGCTGGCAAGCGACGTTGCGGCCGAATGCGGCGTGGTGCCGATCACGAGCGACACGCTGGCAATCGCCGCTGCGCAGGGCCGCATCGCTGCACGACCAGCGATCGCCGCACTCGTTCGGATCGGCAGGATAACGGTAAGGAATCTTCCCGTTGCGGTGCTCGACCCGGAGGCGCTGCGGCTGGACAAGCGGCTGTCGTACGGCCATCTGGTGACGGTTAAGCTCGACGGCGTGATCGGTTCCGACGTGTTGCGCCGGCTCAGCGTGGTGCTGGATATGGGCGGTGGCACGATATCGCTCGCTCGTCCCGCCGAGCACGCGTCCGCGCCACGATCGCTCGTCTGGATCGGCTTTCCGGTTGTACGACTCCTCACTCGAGATGGAAAGCCGGTGCTGTTCGGGCTCGATACTGGCGCCGATTCCACGATCGTGACGGACGCCTGGATGGACAAGACTCCGGATCGGGAGCTCCTGCCGACGAAGGGCAGCGTCGACGCCCTTGGTGCGGAGCACGCGGGGGATCTTCACGTACTTCGCAACGTGACAGTTGGCGACGGTGAGTACGTTCTCCGGCTGCGCGGCGTTCCGATCGTTCAGGAGCGGCGTCAGACGTTCGTGACCCTCGATGGAGTGCTTGGCGCGGACGTGCTGGCGCATGCGACGCTGCGCATGGACATCACAAATGGACAGTTTTCGATTCGCGCACCCGGCCGGGCTCCGCTCGCGAACGATACGGCATTCGTGAAAGTACGACCCTGACGAGAGCCAGCGGCGACAGCGGCCCCTTTCGTATATTCCGAATGAAACTGCCAGCCACCGACCTCATGAACAGAAACATTACAGCATTCGCCGCCGGTATCTTCGCCACCGGTGCGTTCATCCCCGTGGCACCGGTTGGCGCGCAGAGCGCAACGCGGGCTGCGAGATCCACGTGGCCCGAGCGCGCGGTCCGGCGTGACATTCCGCTGCAACCTGGAATCAGGCGCGCGTACGCACAGGGCACGCGAGACTCCAGCGGCGCTCCTGGCAAGCGTTACTGGCAACAGAGCGTGGACTATCGGATCAACGCCACCGTCGATGCACCGGCCGGTGTGCTTCACGGCACGGAAACGATCACGCTGCACAATACGACACCCAACTCGCTCGACGCGATCGTGCTGAGGCTGTACCAGAATTACTTCAAGGCGACCGTTCAGCGCAACGACTACGTGACGGACATCACCGATGGTGTGGTGATGGAGCGACTCACGGTCAACGGGACGCCGATTTCGCTGACAGACGGCGCGCAGTACAGGGTCAACGGAACCGTCGCGTCGGTCAAGCCGCCTGCGCCGATCGCTGCAGGCGCAGACGCGACAATCGAAGCAACGTGGCACTTCGCGGTTCCGCGCGTCGATACGCTCGAGCGCGGCGAGCGGATGGGACGATTCGGTGATTACCTGTATCAGATTGCCCAGTGGTATCCGCAGGTCGCCATGTACGACGACATGCGTGGTTGGGATACGGATCAGTACATGGGAATCGGCGAGTTCTACAATCAGTTCGGCAGCTTCGACGTCAACATCACCGTTCCGGGCGGCTGGATGGTGGGCGCAACAGGCGACCTGCAGAATCCCGCGGATGTTTTATCTCAGCGTACGCGCGACCGACTCGCGCTCGCGATGCGCGTCGACACAACGGTGCACGTCGTTACGGCGGCCGAACGCGGCGCCACCTCGACGGCCCCCGGTTCGACACTCACGTGGCACTTCACCGCGCCCCACGTGAACGACTTCGCGTTCGCGACATCGCGAGACTACGTGTATGATGCGACGCACGCAAACATCCCCGGGAAGGGCGCGATCCCCGTCAACGTTCTCTACCTGCCGCAGCACACGGCCTACGCCACCAACAACTCGGCGCAATACGGTCGCTTTGCACTGGAACACCATTCGAGCTACGTATTTCCGTACGAGTTTTCTCAGGGAACGATCGTGGATGGTCCCGAGACTGGAATGGAGTATCCGATGATCATCTTCAACGGCTCCGGACTCGGCGTCACGATTCATGAATTCGGTCATGAATGGTTTCCCATGACTGTGAGCTCCGATGAAACGCGATACGGCTGGATGGATGAGGGATTCAACGAATACATCGACGCTGCTGCCCAGGCCGACTTCGACCACAAGCCCGAAGTCATGGCGAGTGGCGCTGCCGCGTATCGTCGAGTAGCTGGCTCCGAGCTCGAAGCGGCGATGATGTGGCCCACAGATTTTGCGGGTCCCAACTCCACCATGACCACGTACGTAAAGGCACCGGTTGTCTTCTACGCACTGGGCGGCGTTGTCGGCGATTCCGCGGCACACCGCGCGTTCGTGGATTACGCCAGGGAGTGGCGATTCAAGCATCCGTCGCCGTACGATTTCTTCATGTCGATGAACAAGTCACTCGGCCAGAACCTCGACTGGTTCTGGAATTCCTGGTTCTTCACCACCTATACAGTGGATCAGGCCATCGAGTCGGTCGTGACACGCCGCGGCAACGCCGTTGTAACGGTTGACGACAAGGGCGAGATGGCGATGCCGATTCTGCTCAAGGTCGAGTACACCAACGGAAGCTCGGATCTGGTCGTCCAGAAGGCCAACGTGTGGTTCAGTGGAACGCGACATGTTGCCCTTACGATTCCACTCAGGGGCAAGACTATCAAATCCATGACGCTCGACCCGGACAATCGATTTCAGGACCTGGACCGGACCAACAACGTCTGGGGTAGCAGCAAATAGGCGCATTTTTGGTATCTACTTCTTCGTTTTCTCTGCATGAAAGCACAACGCTCCACGTCCGGCCAATGGACACACGTCGTTCTTAGAATATTTGCGGGCGCGATCCTCTGTCAGCACGGCGCGCAGAAATTATTCGGTGTGTTGGGCGGTGTGGATGGGGCCGGTCACGCGGCTGTGTTGAATCTGAGCCTTCGCGGCATCGCGGGACCGCTCGAATTTTTCGGCGGGATTCTGATCATACTCGGCCTGTTCACGCGAGTCGTGGCCTTCATCCTATCGGGCGAGATGGCCGTCGTCTACTTCCTCATGCACTCCCCCCGAAGCTTCTGGCCAATCGCCAATCACGGCGAGCTGCCGGTAATTCTGTGCTTCGTCTATCTGTACTTCGCTGCCACCGGGGCCGGGATCTTTTCGCTTGATTATCTGCGACGACGAAACAGACCCACGGCCATAATGGGCTGAGCCGCACCGTCGGCCGCTTCAGCGCTCAGTCGTCGCGCTCACTCGCGCAGCAGCTGAATTCACGCGGTTGATGTACGTGGCGACTGATTCGTCGTCATGCGGATGAGGCAGCACCCATTCGGGCCGCTCCGGCTCGGACGAATCCGGCGAATCGACCATCAGGTCGCCGCCTGCGCCTTCGACTGCGCTCTCGAACAGATCGATCGCAGACAGGAGATCGGCGAGTTCAGCGTCCGTTGACCTGGCCCTCAGCTGAACTCCCTTCTGCTCCAGTCGAGCCAGCAGCTCGGTGTGCAGTGACGCCCGCTCCTCGCGGCGAATCGAGTCATCGAAATCTGATTCTTCTGGCATCTGGCTTGGGTTAGGGTAAAGCGACAGCATTCAAGTCCAGTGCCGCGGGCGCAAATGGGACTCTGGCCGGACGGATTACACTCCGCGCGCGGGCGGCCGGGGCGTCTGGATGGTCATCCCCGCGGTCGTCATCCCGCCGTCGCACGGTATTATCGCGCCGGTCACGTATTTCGCGGCGTCACTGCACAGGAAGATCACCATATCGGCGATGTCGTCCTTGGTGGCGACGCGACGGAGCGGCAGGTGGCCGGCAAGAGCATCTCGAACTGGTCCCGGCGGAGCGAGCCGGTCCATTCCCTCGGTGTCAGCGACCGCTCCCGGAATGACGCCATTGACCCGAATGCCGAGCGGGCCCCATTCTAGCGCGAGCGTTCGGGTAAGCATGTCCACTCCAGCCTTCGCCGCGCAGACGTGCGATTGCATGACCATGGCCTGTACTGCCTGCGGCGCCGAAATCGTTACGATCGACGCACCGGTTGGCTCGATGTGCTCGTACGCCGCCCTGCACGTGTTGAAGGTGCCCAGCAGATCGATGTCGATGACCGATTTGAACGCGTTTGCGGACATTGTATTTGCGAGCGCTGGAAAGTTTCCCGCCGCGCCGCAGATGACGATGCTTATCGCGCCGAACTTTTCGTGCGTGGCTGCCGCGGAACGCAGCAGCGCGTCATAATCGCGGACATCGGCGGCGAATCCGGCGGCCTTACCGCCGACAGCCGTTATCCCCTGCGCCACGGAATCGAGCTTGGACTGTGTGCGACCGACGAGTCCAACACTCGCTCCCTGCTCCGCGAGTCGCTCCGCGATCCGCTGATTGATCCCCGACCCTCCGCCGGTGACGAGCGCGGTTCTCCCCTCGAAGATTCGTGACGCAAATGTCGTCATCTCAACGTCCCTCGAATCTGGGCTCGCGTTTTTCGGCGAATGCACTCATCGCTTCCGCGAAGTCACGTGACTGCATGAACGCCGCGTTCCAGAGCGCCGTGTAGTGAAG
>DATBNQ010000128.1:0-3213 GCA_036554185.1 Gemmatimonadaceae bacterium
CCACCGTTTGCGGATCACGGGCGTACTCGAAGGGAATCTCGAGCGCGCGGAGCACCCCTTCGGTGACGATGCCGCCGCGCGTGTGCCACGGGTACGGTTCCCCCCAATGGCCGCGCAGCGCGATCAGCATGCACAGCGGAATGCGATAGAGCTCGGCGAGCGAGACGATGCCGTTGATCGCGCCGAAGAAGCCGTGATTCTGCATGAGAAGCGCGTGCGGCGTGCCGGCGAAGTACGCCCCCGCCGCGATGCCTATTGCCTCTTCCTCCTTCGCCACCTGAACGAGCTGGATATCGGGATCGCTCTCCGCGCGTTGGAGGAGCAGCCCGAGCCATGTCTCGGGGAGCGCGGAGACCGATTTGATACCGGCGGCCTTGATTCCGTCGAAGATGATCTTGCTGTTGTCGTACGAAACGGTCATGGCTGCGCAGCGGAAGACGGAAGAAAGCTCGGGATCCATGCCAATTTGTGGTCTGTGGCCAGCTCCTGCCACTCCGGGAGGCGGATCGGGTCGCCCTTACTCGCGTCTAACCGCGTGAGCGGCTTCCACGTGCGGTCAAGGCGTCTGGGTGGCCTGCCAGGAGTCCAGAGAACCGCCACCGATCGCGATGCTGCAGGTGTAAGTGCCCTGTCCGAAGTTCGACCCGGACTGCGCAGAAGCGTTCATGTTTCCGGTCCAGGTGGCCGTGCTGCTGTTGATCGGGCATGGTGTCTGGAACCGGATGACGCCGAAGCTGCTCACGCTTCCTGAAGAAAGGCCATCACTGCTGGTAACGACACCGCCGTTGATGTAGAGATACCGTGTCAGCGTGCGCGACGCGGTGCCGGAGGGGCTGGGATACTTGAAGAAGAAGTTGTACGACCCATTGAATTGCGCGACGCCGGTCGGCGAGGTCGGTCCGTTCACACCAGCCGAGCAACCTGCAAGCACGAGAAGCGAAAGGACGACGACCACGGACCTCATCGGACGTTGGTTCATCTTGGATCACTCCACAGTACAGACGGTGTAGGCGGGCCCGGCGCCGGGGGCAATCAATTGGGCGAGCAAGTATAGGTGATCCGGGCTGGGTAAACCACAGTTTTCTTTTTGGGGTGACGTGTACCCTTGAAGACAGAGTACGCAAGCCGGCGTCGACGCCTCGGCTGTCGCAAATCAAGAGGAGGTTGGCCTGTGGATCGCGGCCCGCGGACGGAGAAGTGCCCCGTCACGTCTGACCCCGCATTGGGAAGATTGTATATTTTATCCCTAAACTGGACCTCGCGAGGAATCGATAGATGACC
Organism: Gemmatimonadaceae bacterium; assembly: GCA_036554185.1. Lineage (GTDB taxonomy): Bacteria > Gemmatimonadota > Gemmatimonadetes > Gemmatimonadales > Gemmatimonadaceae > Fen-1247. The sequence continues at coordinate 1,282 of DATBNQ010000128.1, forward strand.
GTGACCGCCTTCCGTATCATCGCCGCTATTCTGCTGCTGGCACCCGCTGGTGCCACGGCCCAGTCACTGCCCCGCGCGCCCGGCGCCCGAATCGTCACCGTTACACCTACGGGCAAGACCGGGAGCGAGCCCTCGATCGCCATCAATCACTACAGCCCCAACCAGATAGCCGTCACAGCCGGCGGCGGGCTGCTGGCCTATTCCACCGATTCGGCCCGCACCTTCACCACGGTGAATCCGGCCGGCGAAGGCGGCACGACTGGCGGCGATCCGTCGATGACATTCGACGACCGCGGCAATCTCTTCTTCTCATATCTCGCATTCCGTAAGCTCGGGACTGCGTCCTACTGGGCCCACGGCGCCACCGAAAATGGCGTCTGGGTAGTGCGCTCACCCGATGGTGGAAAGACGTGGAAGAAGCCAGTGGGCGTGAAGACGTGGACCGGACACGAGAGCAACATCAAGTTCGAGGACATGCCGCGCATCTGGGCCGACCAGAACGAGAAGAGTCCGCATCGCGGCAATATCTATTACGCGTGGATCGAGTGGGGGCTCGAGAATTCCATAGTTCTGTACTCGCGCTCGACAGATCAGGGAGCAACCTGGTCCAGACCCGTGCGCATCAGCACGATCGCAGGTTATCCGCGCGACGACAACGGATCGGTGGTCGGAATAATCGGAACCGTCGCGCCCGACGGAACCGTGTACGTCATCTGGAATCAGGGACTCAACATCACGCTCGCCGTGTCGAAGGATGGTGGCGCGACGTTCGCTCCATCGAAGCCGATCATCGATGTTGGACCGCCGTACTTCGGCGGAACGGGCGGTGTTCCGGGCGTCGCCAGAACGATGGGGTTTCCGCAGATAAGTCTGGACCGCAAGTCGGGCGAGCTGTACGTGACGTGGAGTGATTTCAGGAATGGCGACGTGGATGTATTCATCTCACGCTCGTCTGATCACGGAAAAACCTGGACGCCCGCGATGCGCGTGAACGACGATCCGATTCATGATGGAAACGATCAGTTCTTCCAGTGGATGGCGGTCGACCCCGTGAACGGTGACGTGTACGTTCAGTTCTACGACCGTCGCGACGATCCCGCGAACAGGAACACGCGCCTCACGCTCGCGCGCTCGACCGACGGTGGAAGGACATTCAGGAACTACGACTGGTCGGATCGGTCATTCGCCGGCGAGGACGCAAGCCTTGGCGATTACATGTGGATGGTGGCGTACAACGGGCGCGTGTACGGCGTGTGGGCCGAGGCTGCGCCGGAAGGATATACGGTTACTCCGGTACCGAACCGGCCTGCGCCGACGGTGAGACGCACACCGACGATCTTCAGGGTGGGGACGGCAGATTTTCGCGGGGTGAAGTAAGCGGAGGCGTCAACTCCTGCATCGTGCCCCCGACAGTCACTGCTCCGATGTCGGCACGTTGGGCTGCACGTAAGTCTTCCGACGCGCATTCAGCTACTCCCGGTGGAGCGCGCGACGCGAGAGCTGGCCGCAAACACAACCAATCCGTCTGCCGCAGCATCCAAATGTGTTGGCGTCGCTCCGCTGAAGATCCCCTATTGCTGACGATACAGTGAAATCACTGTTGTCCATAATTCTGCGCTGCACCAGGTCGCTGGACACCGTGTCCATCGCCGAAGCAGTCGCACGGTCGGCGATACTCGTCTCTCTGGTCGCCTTCGTAGCTTGTGTGCATACCAGCGTAAACGCCGATCCGGCAACGGCGCGCACGCCTCAGGGCGTGGATGTGACGCTCGTCACCGACGAGGTCGACGCTGCGCTCAGCATCATTCGGAGCGTTGCGTCCGGTGAAACGCCGACCGCTCGACAATTGTCTGCGCTCTTTGAATCGCAGGGTTACGATCATCTCAAGGAGCGCGAAGCTGCGATGGGCCGGGCGTTCACAGATTCGTCATT
>DATBNQ010000135.1:0-19874 GCA_036554185.1 Gemmatimonadaceae bacterium
CAACGCCAGGATTGCCGCCGCGATCAGCCACGGCGTCCAGTTGATGACAGTGCCGGCGACTACGGGACGGAACGGTTTCGGCTTTCGCAGTGCCGTGTCGACCGGAAGAACCGACCGCACGTAAACGCTGAATCCATTCAACGCCGCAATTCGCTCTGTGCCGTCAGCCACGACTGTCACGCTGTCAAGGCCGAGCCGCTGCGCACCCGTGTCCCATGCAGCGAGAACGTAGTTCATCGTGGATTCCGTGAACCCGCCAGCGGTCGAGTCGGTTCTGACCGTCGCACCAGCGGAATCGACCTGCACCCCGCTGTCCGGACGAGCCGGAAACTTCACTTCGGTTCCCACAGGGACACGAACGCGAACGGTGGCGACGAAGTGCTGACCAACGGTCGTCGTCTCAGGTCGCACAGCGGTTCCAAGCTGTACCTGGGCCGGTGGTGATGCTGCCTGAAGCAGCAGGGCGACAAGAGCGAGGATGAACGTCATCGGCGCGCGCGCGTCTCGCGCGTCCTGAAGAATTTGAGCAACGGCTCGATCACACTTCCGTCTGTCGTGAGCTCAACTTCGTCCACGCCCGCTCGGCGCAACAGCCGACGCCGCGAGGCCAACTCGGCGCCTATGTGCTCGGCGTACGCAGCCCGTACACGGCGATCACTCGTGTCGACTTCCAGGAATTCGCCCGTTTCCGGATCGCGCATCCGCGCGAGACCCACGCTCGGCAGATTCTGTTCGGCGGGATCGTTGAGGGTGACTGCAACGATATCGTGCCGTCGGCCGAGCACCTTGAGCGCATGCTCATAGCCCTCGTCCTGAAAGTCCGAAACCAGGAAGATCACGGTGTGCTGTCGTAACGTGCGCTGCATGTACTCGAGCGCCGGGTTCAGATCGGTGCCCCTTCCCTTCGGCTCGAACGCCAGAAGATCCCGAACGATCCGCAGTACGTGACGCTTGCCCTTTCGCGGTGGTACAACGTGTTCCACGCGGTCAGTAAAGAAGATCAATCCGACGCGATCGTTGTTGCGAACCGCGGCAAGCGCGATGACGGCCGCAAATTCCGTCATCACGTCACTCTTGAAGCGACCGATGGTACCGAACCGCTCGGACCCTGATATGTCGAGCGCGAGGACGATGGTGAGCTCCCGTTCCTCGACGTAACGCTTCACGAACGGGCGATTCATGCGCGCCGTGACGTTCCAGTCGATTGCGCGAACCTCGTCACCGGGTGTGTATTCGCGCACCTCGGCGAATTCCATACCCTGCCCCTTGAAAACCGAACGATATTCGCCGGCAAAAAGTGCGTCGACGAGCCCGCGAGTCTTCAGCTCGACCCGCTTCACCTGCTTGAGGATCTCGGGCGAGATGCGCGTCGGCGGCGGCGGTGTGGGCGCCGCCCGCGACGTTCCGCGACCCTTCAGAAAGGCGAGCATGGCGACTACGGAGTCGGTATTGCGTCCAGGATACGCGACACGACGTTGTCGCTCGTCACATCCTCCGCCTCCGCCTCGTACGTGATCAGAACACGATGGCGCAGGACGTCCGGTGCGATGGCCTTCACATCATCCGGAGTTACGTACGCACGATCGCGCAGAAAGGCGATGGCCCGTGAGCCCTGCGCGAGCGCGAGTGTTGCACGCGGACTCGCGCCATACTCGATGAGCGGCGCGAGATCGGGAAGTTTCGCGTCTTTCGGATTTCTCGTTGCCTCGACGATGTCGACGATGTAATCGACGATGCGATCGTCCATGTACAGTTCCCCGATCCGTCGCCGCGCAGCAAGAATCGCCCCGGGCGTGGCGACGTGGCTCACCGGAATCTCGTCCTTGCCGGCCATCCGACGCAGTACTTCCTTTTCCTCGTCCCGCGTCGGGTAGCCGACGAAAAGCTTGAGCATGAAGCGGTCGATCTGCGCTTCGGGAAGCGGATATGTGCCTTCCTGCTCGATCGGGTTCTGCGTGGCAAGCACGAGAAACGGCTCCTCGAGTGTATACGTCGTGCCGCCGATCGTGACCTGCTTCTCCTGCATCGCTTCGAGAAGCGCCGCCTGAACTTTCGCCGGCGCGCGATTTATCTCATCCGCGAGTACGATGTTCGCGAATATCGGCCCCTTCTTTACCGAGAAACGTCCCGTCGATTGGTCATAAACCTGCGTCCCGATGACATCAGCGGGCAGCAGATCAGGCGTGAACTGAATTCGCTGGAACGACGTGCTTATCGTCTCCGCAAGCGTCCGAACGGTGAGAGTCTTCGCAAGGCCCGGAACACCTTCCAGAAGTACGTGCCCGCCGGTGAGTAATCCCACGAGCAGCCGTTCGATCATGTAATTCTGGCCTACAACACGCTTTCCTACCTCACCGATTACCGCGTTGACGAGTGCCGTGTCTTCCATTTGGTGGCTGTTTTACGAGTGAATTGAGTAGATCCGTTTCGCGCTTGTTGAGTGGCCGGCTGGCCCCGCTTGGTAGCGAGCCGAGTCGAACCGGTCCGAACGTAGTACGCACCAGTCGTTCCACTTCCAATCCGAGCGCCGCGCACAGGCGGCGGACCTCATGGTGCCTTCCCTCGGTAAGCGTGATTTCGAAGTCGTAATGCCGGCGGCCCGGAACCGCGTGCGCGGTTACCGCCACCGGATACGCCACGCCGTCCTCCAACTCCACGCCGCGCATGGCCTCGCGGGCGGCCGAGATGGCGTCTCCGCGTACAGTCGCAACGTAGGTTCGTTCCACACCGCGGCTGGGATGTGTCAGTCCGTGCGCCGCGGCACCGTCAGTTGTCATCAGCAGAGCGCCTTCGGTCAGATAGTCCAACCGACCGACATAAGTGAGCCCGGGTTGATCCGGTACCAGGTCGAAGACCGTTTTGCGACCCGCGGGGTCACGGCGCGTAGTTACGACACCCGTTGGCTTGTTGAGGAGGAGCCAGACGGTCCTGGCCGGAGCTCCGACGCGTCGTCCGTCGACGAGGATCTTGTCAGTGAGCGGATCGACGACCTGACCGACCGTCGCGACCACACCGTTTACGGAGACCCGACCCTCGGCAATCAATTCCTCCGCCTTCCGGCGCGACGCAACGCCGGCTCGCGCGAGCGCGCGTTGCACGCGCATCGCTTCAGCCATCAGGACGCCTGTGGCAACGCCGGTCTGAGTGCGACCGTCAACTCATCGGCACGCGGCAGTTCACCAAGATGTCTCAACGCGAAGTGTTCGAGGAACAGTGACGTCGTCCCGTAGTGAAGTGGCCTGCCCATTCCCTCCCCACGCCCAACAACGTCAACAAGCCCGCGCTCCTGCAAAGACTTGAGGATCGCTCCAGCGCCAACGCCTCGAATGTCCTCGATCTCGAGACGACCGATCGGTTGACGGTATGCGATTATGGCAAGTGTCTCCAGCGCCGCACCTGAAAGCCGCTGCGGTCGCGCAGCAAGTTGTGCGCGCTCGATCGCCTCGGTGTACTCCGGTCGGGTAAGGATCTGCCAACCGTCGCTCACCGATACGAGCTCCACGCCGTGACCTTCGTTATCGTAGCGCTCCCGGATCTCGTCCAGCGCAGCGGCGACTCCGGCCGGAGTCGATTCCGGATCGAGTTGGGTAAGTGTGTCGGACGGGATCGGTCGCGCGCTCGCAAAGAGCGCCGCCTCCAGCAGCCTAGCTAGCGGTGTCACCACTCAACTCCATCGATGCAAACGGTTTCGACTGCGCGATGCGCAGCTCGCCACTCTTCGCGAGTTCCAGCAGCGCGAGCAGCACGGATAGTATCTGCCACGGTTCCGCATCCTGCGCAACGATGTCGCTCCATCGCGCGCGGGCACGCAGCGCCATGACGGCTCTTATTGATTTCATCGCGCCATCGACGTCGAGGGCGCGCGGGATCACGTCGTGCACGAACGGACGCGCCGCCTGACGCAACACGCGGTCGACCGCAGCAAACAGATCGGCAAGCGTGGCGGCGAACGGACGGTCGTCCCGCTCAACCGGTTCTATCTGAGACGGAACGTACGCACGAGCAAATCTGTTGCGACGCTCGTCACCAAGCCTTTCAAGAACGTCGACCACCTCGCGTACCTGCTGATATTCGAGGAGTCGGCGAACGAGCTCTGCACGCGGATCCTCCCACGCCTCCAATCCCTCGGGGCGTGGCAGCAGCATCTGCGCCTTGATGCGAAGCAGACGCGCGGCCATCTCCAGATACTCCGCCGCGTCGTCTATTCGCATCCCGTGAATCCGGGCGAGAAACTGTTCCGCGATTCGCGCGATCGGAATGTCGTAGATGTCTACCTGCTCGTCGCGAATCAGCGACAACAGCAGATCGAGCGGGCCGGAAAATTCCGGCAGCTCCACAATGAACCCGGTCTGCTCGTCATCTGCCACTGCGGCTGGACTGACCAGCGGGTTGGTCTCGTCCTCCACTTCCACGGTCATAGCAGGCAACCGACGCCAGGCAACGCGAATGCGCGGGAGGCGCCGCAGAGAAACTGATTCCCGACTATCGCCGGAAACAACCACCAGGTGAGCAACGGCCCGCCCAGGAATAGCAGTGCGTAGATGATCAACAGTCCGAACCGGCTGATCCGTTCGTAGGACAACGCCCACGCCGGCGGCAGGACGTACTTGAAGACGTGCGACCCGTCCAGCGGCGGGATCGGCAACAGATTGAAGGCGGCAAGAATCAGATTGATCCAGATCCCATAGATGCACATCTGCTGCAGCAGCGCGAAGGCATTCTCCGCACGTGGAAATGCGTGTCCGGGGAAGTAGAGCACCGGGATGATTATCGCGAAGGCGATCGCCAGGAGCACATTTGTGACTATACCGGCAAGCGAGACGGCGATGTCTCCCTTCTTGAAATTCCGATAGTTCCGCGGATTCACGGGGATCGGCTTGGCGCCACCGAGGATCGGCGCGTGCGCAATGAACAGGAAAATGGGAAGCAGGATCGTCATGAATGGATCGATATGCTTCAACGGGTTCCACGTGAGCCTGCCGAGCTGGTACGCGGTAGGATCACCGTTCTTCATGGCGACCCACCCGTGAGCGTACTCGTGGGCGACCATGGAGAAAAGCAGAACTGGGGCTATTAACAGGAATTGAGCGACGCTATCCAACTTGACTCGGTTATGGGGATGGTCTAATTTACGAGGCTAGTCGCGAATCGGAAACGCTTTCGCTTCATCGAGTTAACCAGCCCCGTCATGCCGAATATCGCGTCCGCGAAGAAGAATATGCGGAAGTCCCGTGCCGCGCAGGTGCGCAATCGCGCCCAGCGCTCCACGCTCCGTACCGCTCTCAAGAAGGCGAGAGCCGAAAATGCATCCTCAGAAGCAGTGGCCGAAGCGGTCACACTTCTCGACCGCGCCGCGCGCAAAGGCCTCGTTCACAAGAACGCAGCCGCTCGCCGCAAGAGTCGCATGGCCAAGGCCGCAAAAAAGGCCGCCGCGTAATCAGTGCGGGCGCGGAGCGATCCGCGCCCTGCCAGAGTGCCGCCTTCCCGCAACAGCGGGAATCCGTGTCGACCTGCTCTAGAACGTCGACAGCTCCCCGCCGCACTTCTCACAATACCATTCGGTCGCGTAGTTCATCGCGCCGCATTCCGGGCACTTGAGCGTCTTGTCCGTATCGCGGCGTGAGTCGCCCTGCGCCGATTGTGCCGCTGGCGAAGTACGCGCCGCACCCGCACCCGCCGCCGGCCCGACTCCGGTCACACCGTTCGCTATCCCGTAATCCGCGCCCGCAGCTCCAACGGGATTGCCACCCATCGGCGCCGCTGGAATTATCATGTCGTCCAGCTCCGCGCCGTGCGGCACCGAGTGTTCCGCATGATCGGTCTCCGTCGTCCGACTCCGCGCGGGAGCCGATCTGCCCGGCGAGCCATGCCACTCGGCGACGAATTCCTCGATGGACTGCGCGGTTTCGTTCTGCGCCGTTCGAGCCTGCGCTGAAGCACCCGCAGCCGGTGCCTTGGTTCCTGCGTGATCGGAATTCACTTCGTGCGACTGCATCGACCCCGTCAATGCCACTATCCGCTGCAGCTCCTCCAGCTCCGCCTGCAGCGAATGCCGCTCCGCGGCGATACGCTCGAGGTCGGCGTCGGCTTCCGCTCTGCGCCGCTCCCAGTCTTCCGGAGTGAATTCACCCACTGCCGCTCGCAGCTCCGCCTCATGCCGCTCATCCGTCCGGTCAGACTCATGCTGGCGGAGCGCTGATAGCTCCGCAGTCATCGACGTGATGGTTCCGGAAAGCTGACCAGCGCGCTCAGCAAGGCTCTGCATGACCTTGTCGAGCCGGCCCACGTAATCCTGCTGCACCCGCTCGTATACGTGGGGTGGAGTGGAATTGCGCCGGCTCTCGAGCGTGGCAAGCCACCCCTGGTATCGCTGCCGCTCGTCCAGCAGCGCGTGTAGAGCCGACATCGCCTCGTTGTCGGTCGCTGTCATTTCGCGTCCCTCTGTTCGTTCAGAGTGTAGACGATCTCGCCCCCTACAACAGTACAGATCGCCCGGCCAGTCAACGTCATTCCCGCATAAGGCGTGTTACGGCCCTTGGACAGAAACTGCGCCGGATCCACTTTCCAGCGCACCGACGGATCGAAGATCGTCACGTCCGCTGGGGCTCCCTTCCGTAAGGTACCGCCAGGAAGGCCGAATAGTCGAGCCGGACTGCACGACATCCTCTCCACCAGGGTTCCGAAGTCCAGGTAGCCGGGAACCACGAGACTGTCCACCACAACCGAAAGCGCAGTCTCAAGACCGACGATTCCGTTCGGCGCGTTCGAGAACTCCCGCTCCTTCTCGTCATAATGATGGGGCGCATGATCGGTCGCAACAAGGTCGATGGTCCCGTCACGCACCGCGTCGCGCAGCATTGCCACGTCTTCGGCCGTGCGAAGTGGCGGATTCATCTTCGCGTTGGTGTCGTATCCCTCGACCGCGTCTTCGGTGAGCGAAAGATGGTGTGGGCATACCTCGGCCGTCACGTTGATGCCGCGTTCCTTGCCCCAGCGAATCAGCTCGACCGATCCCTTGGTGCTCATGTGCGCGAGGTGAACATGACTGCGCGTGAGACGCGCGAGAAGTATGTCGCGAATCACCATGATCTCTTCGGCCTCGTCAGGTATTCCCTTGAGACCGAGCCTCGCCGAAACGAGTCCCTCGTTCATCGCGCCACCGGCTGCCAGCGTTGGCTCTTCGCAATGATCGATGACCGGAACGCCAAACGTTCGCGCGTATTCAAGTGCTGTGCGCATCAGCTGCGCCGAGACGACCGGCTTTCCGTCATCACTCACGGCGATGGCACCGGCGTCGATCATCTCGCCGAATTCCGCGAGAGCCTCGCCTCGCTGTCCCACGGAAATGGCGCCGATCGGATAGACCCGCGCAGCATTCGCAAGCAACCCCTGACGCACGACGAAGCCGACAGCCGCCGGATTATCGATGACGGGGTCGGTGTTCGGCATCGCGCATACCGCCGTGAACCCACCGGCGGCCGCCGCGCGCGCGCCACTCGCGATCGTTTCCACATCGGCGCGACCGGGCTCGCGAAGATGACAGTGAACGTCGATAAAACCGGGTGAGACGATCATTCCCTCGCAATCGACGACCAGAGCCTCATCAGGCTGACCGATGTTCCGTCCGATCGCGACGACCTTGCCTTCGCCGAGCAACACATCGGTTACGACGTCCGTACCCTGCGAGGGATCGAGCACGCGACCGCCAGTCAGCAGTACTTGACGCGTCACGCAGCGCCTCCGGCCTTGCCAGTCTTCGCAGCTTCCGCGAGCTCGGGGCGGCCGCCGGAAAGCAGATAGAGCACAGCCATTCGAACCGCTACGCCGTTGGTAACCTGCGGAAGAATCACACTGTGCGGCCCGTCGGCCACATCGGAATCAATCTCTACACCACGATTCATCGGACCTGGATGGAGGATCAGTACGTCGCGCGGTGCTCGCTCGAGCCGCTCGCGCGTCACGCCGAAGAACCGGTTGTATTCTCTGAGCGACGGTATGTATCCGGCGGTCATGCGCTCGAGCTGAAGCCTCAGCACGTTGAGTGCATCCGACCACTCGATCGCCTCTTCAATCCGCGAAAACACAGTCACCCCCATGTCGTCGATCGCACTCGGCAACAATGAGCGCGGACCGCACACCGCGACCTCAGCTCCAAGTTTGCGAAGGCCCCAGATATTCGAGCGCGCGACGCGCGAATGAAGCACGTCGCCGCAGATGCAGACGCGCAGTCCCGCGATTTTCTTGAAGTGATCACGCAAGGTCAGCAGATCGAGCAGTCCCTGCGTCGGATGCTCGTGCGTGCCATCTCCCGCGTTTATCACGTTCGACTCGATTCGCTCGGCGAGAAATGCGGCGGCACCCGACGAGGGATGTCGCATCACCACCATGTCGATGCGCATCGCTTCGAGATTGCGCGCCGTGTCCACCAGGGTCTCGCCCTTGGAAACACTGGACGCACCCGACGACACGTTGACCGTGTCTGCCGAAAGTCGTTTCTCCGCGAACTCGAACGACACTCGGGTGCGAGTCGAGTTTTCGAAGAACAGGTTCACAACCGTTGATCCGCGCAACGTCGGCACCTTCTTGATTGCGCGTTCGCTGATTTCCTTGAACGGCTCCGCAGTGTCGAGAATGAGAGTAATCTGCTCTCCGCTGAGCGGTTCCAGCCCCAGCAAGTCCTTCCCGAGCGGCGCCCCTGCCGTCATTCGAATCGCTTGGACACTAGTACGACTGCAGAGCGTCCATCGAGGTCGTCGACCAGGACATCGACTCGATCGCCTGGTCGAGCGTCGACTTTCCTTCCGACAACGTCGGGTTGAATGGGGAGCTCGCGGCCACCGCGGTCTATCAGCACCGCAAGCTCGATTCGCGCTGGCCGGCCGAAGTCGGCGAGCTCGTCCAGGGCGGCACGGATCGTCCGGCCGGTGAATAACACGTCGTCCACGATAACGACCGTACTTCCGTCAATCGCGCCCGGAACGTCGGTCGATCCGACCACGGGCCGCGGGCCAATGGTCTGGAGGTCGTCGCGGTAGAGAGTTATGTCCAGCGCCCCACGCGGTACGGTCACGCCATCGCTCGCCTTTATCAGCGCCACGATTCGATCGGCGAGCTGTACACCCCGTCGCTGGATCCCGACGATTATGAGGTTCTCGGTTCCGCCGTTCGCTTCAACGATCTCACCGGCCATGCGGCGGAGGGTTCGCTCCACCGCATTCGCATCTAGAATGGTCTCCGTGTGCTCAGTCATCCGGCTCAAATATAGCCGATGCAGCCTATCGGGTCCCGTCCCGTATCGTCGTGCCCGCGCGCTTTTCCACGACCTTCACAGCCTCCACGTGGTCTGCCTCCTCGCCGAGTTCGCTGTGCGCCTCGGCGAAAAGCCGGGACGTCAATGCGAGGATGTCGGCAGGAGTTCCTGTGTCCCGCGCAATGGCCGCCGCAATACCGACGTCCTTGTCCAGGAGCGCCAGTCGAAAAGTGCGGGGGAAGCTGCGATTGAGCACCCGTTCCGGGAACAGGCTGATCGAGGTATTGGAGCGGCCACTGGACGAGTTGATCACATCCAGCGCGACTGCCGGATCGACTCCCAGCTTGCTCAACATCGCCAGGCCCTCGGCCGTGGACCAGACATGGACGGCAAGCAGCGCGTTGTTGACTGCTTTCACCGCATCGCCAGTTCCAACGCCACCGCAATGAACGATTTTGGCCGCGAACGCCTCCAGAACCGGTCGCGCGCGTTCGAGGACCGCTCCGTCCCCGCCAACCATCACGGTGAGCTTCCCCTGCTCTGCGCCGGAGACACCTCCGCTCACCGGCGCATCTATGAAGCCGATGCCGGCTGCCGCAAGGCGTTCCGCAATTCGTCGCGACGTAGCTGGATCGCCCGACGTGCAGTCGATCACAATCGCACCGGGCTCGAGACGCGCGGCCGCTCCATCGGCACCAAACAGAACCAATTCGACCTGTGCCGATGTTGGCAGGCAGGTGAGGAAGAACTGTGCGCCGTCCGCTGCGTCCGCTGGCGAGTCTGCCGCGCGCGCGCCCGTCTCGGCGGCGAACTGCACGGCCTTCGATCGCGTTCTGTTCCAGACAGCGAGCGAGGTGACGCTTGCCACGTGACGCGCCATGGGAGTGCCGATGGCGCCGAGTCCAACGAATGCTGTTCTGGAACGAGTTGACACGCTGCTCACCCTGTTAGGATCTGCTCCGCCTTTAGAAGCACGTTCGGATCGGCGTTCGGGTATCGAAGCTTGAGCTTGCGCATCGCGCGCACAACGATCCCAGTAACAAAGTAATTGCGGGCCTTCTTGTTGTCGGCCGGGACAAGGTACCAGGGTGCCGCCTTGGTCGATGTGCGCCGGAGCATGTCATGATAGGCGTCGGTGTACGAGTCCCAGAGCCGCCTGTCATCGAGATCTCCCTCGCGGAACTTCCAGTTCTTGTCGCGTTTCTCCACTCGTTTCAGGAGTCGGCGGCGCTGTTCCTCACGTGAAACATGCAGGAAGAACTTGAGGATTATGACGTTGTTCTGCACCAGCATGCGTTCGAAATCGTTGATCTGATCGTACCGCGACATCCATATCGGCTTCCCCACCGTACCCTGTACACGGGCGGCGAGGACATCCTCGTAGTGCGAGCGGTTGAAGATCCCGATCATTCCGCGCGGCGGTATTTCGTTGTGGACGCGCCAGAGGAAGTCATGCCTCCGTTCAAGCGGCGTCGGTTCCTTGAAGCTGGTAACGGCACATCCTTGCGGATTGCAGGCCCCGAACACTTTCCTGATAGTGCCGTCCTTGCCTGCGGCGTCGCGGCCCTGCAGAACTACGAGAAGTGCGTAGCGGCCATCGCCGTACATCCGGGCCTGTAAGGCTGTCAGCTGGTCAAGCTGCTTCCGCGTTTTTTTCCGGATTTTTTCCGCACGAGGAGCGTCTTCGCACAACGCGTCCTCATCCCGAAGACTGATGGGCGATTCGGGATCGATCGGGTCAAGTTGCATCTTTCTAAGTTACGACACGAGCGTGCGAATATCTTAGGGCCGATTGCGTCGGCTATCGCGCGCAGCAGCAGCCGTTTATCGGGACAGCTGCATGACCGCGTTCCTCGGGTGGCTAGCCATTGACTCCGCGGCGCGATGACGGTGAATGGCTGTCGGCATACCTAAGAAGTCACTTTAGCCGACACTGGATAACATCCAATCACATAATCACTTGCGTGAATCCGTATCCTGATCGCCGCAACGATCTACCGTGCCTCCCGATTGCCGACTTGGCAGCATGAGTTCGGAGCTGTCTGCGGGTTCGTACAGCGACATGAGTGCCCTTCTGTCCAGCGCTCCGATTTGAGTCACCTTCACATTCGAGCGCATTATGGAGGCCGAGCTACTGCTGTGCGAGAGGCCGAGGAGATGACCCACTTCGTGCAGCATCACCTGGTCACGTTCGGCAGTGGTGAGTAATTGTCCGGTTGGACTGTGTACCGCGAGAGTCAGGTCGCCGCCAACGAGCCATCCAGACGCATCCCATCGTATGGTCGTCCATCCGTCGTACCGCGAGTCGAACCGGTCGATCCAGTGTACTCTGACCGCAGCGGGTTCATCTTCTCCCACGATCGAGAACGTGACCGGCGCACCCGCCACCGTCCATGCACTGAGGGCTGACACGACTTCGTCGCGATAGGCCGGAGACCAATCGGCTATCGCCTTGCCGTCGTCTAAATGAACGGTGATCACGCCGTGGTCACTGTGCCACCGTGGCGCAAAACGTCCGCCTGACGGTACCGGTCGCGGGCGTGACGTGTTCGCACCGGACGCCCCCGCCCCGAGCGCGCAACGAATCGAGTCCGACCGGATTACCGCCGCAGCCAGAGATTTCCTTGATTCGACCCCGGGCACACTTGCCGCTGGCTTCGGCGCTGCTTCGACGGAGTGTGCCAGAACCAGCAACGAAGCCAGTTCCAGTGCACCTGTCAGAGTGATAATCCGCGCAACACGCATGGCCAATTGACGAATTGCAGCGTCCCCTGGCAACCCTCGTCCCACAACGCGAGCGCTTTGCCATACTGCCGCGTATGGCTACGCATGGGTCTCAACCAAACTTTCATGTCGATCCGACATTTCATCGCAATTCTCTCCGTCACCTTGCTGGCCTTTCATGCGACGCCCCGCGTCGCCGCGGCTCAGGGTGTTGACGTCATTCGAGGCCAGGTGGTTGGCCCCGACAATGCGCCGATTTCGGGCGCGAGGATCACCGCCACGTCGGTTAGCGGCGGCGTGAATCGTACGGCGCGCACAAATGAGAACGGTCAGTTCACCATCACCTTCCCCGGTGGTGAGGGCGACTATTTCATGACGTACGCGGCGATCGGGTTCGCGCCCAAGCAATTCGAGCTGAAGCGCCTCGCGGACGAAGACTTCCTCGTGGCCGACGCGACGATGTCGCGCTCGGTGGCCACGCTCGACACCGTTTCCATCAAGGAGCGCGCGCGCGTTGCACTCGACGCCAACAAGGCGCCGGACGCGAGCGGTACGGAACAGGCGGCCGACGTCACGGCAGTTTCGGCGGCGCAACAGGGGGACCTCAACGCGATTGCAGCTTCGATTCCCGGCATCACCGAAGTTCTCGGTGCAGACGGCGATCCGGCGGGTTTCTCGGTGCTCGGACTTTCGGCCGATCAGAACACCACCACTCTAAACGGAAGCACGTTCGGCGGCTCGACTCTCCCGCGCGACGCCGACGTTTCCTATACTGTCGTGACCGCCCCATTCGATGTAAGTCGCGGTGGCTTCAGCGGGGGGCAGCTCAACATTCGCTCGGCGAGCGGTTCCAATTACATCCGCCGCACGACATCACTCAATCTCAACGCGCCCGCGCTGGAGTGGACGGATCCCACGGCGCGCGCACTCGGCCAGGAGTACAGCAACGTATCAGTTGGTGGATCGATGGCGGGACCGATCGTGTTCGACAAGGCATTCTACAACGTGTCTTATCAGCTGGGACGGCGCACCAGCGACCTGCGGAGTATCCTCAATACCGACGCAATAGGTCTCGAGGCGAGCGGAATATCGCCGGACTCCGCGCGACGCCTGGTCAACCTGCTGAACGCAGAGGGCATTCCGACACTGGTTGGCGGTACAACACCCTCGAGCAGGCTGAACGACACCGGTTCACTCTTCGGTAGCCTCAACTTCACACCACCAAACTCGACCAGCGGGCAGACCTTCAACCTCACGTTTGGCGGAAACTGGAACCGGCAGTCGCCGGCCAGTCAGTTGACGACGGCGGTTCCGGCATTCGGCGGAGACCGCACACGATTGACGGGAAACGTGCAGTTCGGCCATACGGCGTACGTACGCAACAAGATTCTGAGCGAGACAACGCTGAGTCTGGACGGTGGCCGCAATTATGGCACGCCGTATCTCGATCTTCCAAGCGCGAGCGTGCGGGTCAATTCCGACTTCGCAGACGGCACGACGGGCCTTCGCAACATCAGCGTTGGCGGCAGCAACTCACTGAGCGCGAAGGCGAGCAACCTGACACTCGACGCGACGAATGTGCTGTCGTGGTTCAGCATGAATAACAAGCACAGGCTCAAGTTCAGCAGCGAGCTAACCCGCGACAGCTACAATCAGGACCGGACGACCAACTTGCTCGGCACGTTCAACTTCAACTCGATCGGGGATTTTCAGAACAACGCACCGGCGAGTTTCAGCCGATCGCTGTCCCCGCGTGTTCAGAGCGCGGCCGCGACGAAGTTCGCATTCTCGATCGGCGACTCGTACCGCAGAACGAGCGCGCTGCAGCTGACCTACGGATTGCGCCTCGACGGCAACCATTTCGGGAGTGGGCCGGTGTTGAATCCCGAAGTGCAGCAATTATTCGGCGTCCGAAACGACAACAGGCCGAATCACATCTACGCCAGCCCTCGGGTAGGTTTTTCCTGGATCTACGGCGCCGATCCTCAGATCGCCGCGTTCCAGGGTGCGGCGCGCGCGCCGCGTGCCGTCGTGCGCGGTGGCCTTGGAGTGTTCCAGGACGCGCCAAGCGCTTCCCTCATCGGCACCGCGATCGACAATACAGGGTTGCCGAGTGCCGTGCAGCAGCTGAGCTGCGTGGGCATGGCGACGCCGATCCCGGACTGGAGGAACTACCTGAGCGACACCGGCACCATCCCTGTAGAGTGCGCCGATGGAACTAACGGCGGCGTATTCGCGAATAGCGCACCCAACGTGACGCTGTTTGCCAGGGACTACTCCACTCCGCGCTCAGTGCGTGGCAATCTGCAATGGAGCGGCCCAATTCTGGCGAACCTGCTTAGCATGACCGCCAACGCTACTTATTCGCGCAACCTGAATCAGAGCAGCTTCGTCGATCTCAACTTCAAGCCGGTCGTACAGTTCAACCTGGCCGACGAGGGCGGCCGGCCGGTGTACGTGCAGCCGGCAAGCATCGTCCCCAACACCGGCGCAATCGCGTCCGGTGATGCCCGCATCAGCCCGTTGTTCAATCGGGTGACCGAGGAGGTCTCGGACCTCATAAGCGAGAGCCGGCAACTTCGCTTCACGTTCAGCCCGGTCAAGTTCAGCCAGACCTTCAGCTGGTCGGCGAGCTATGTGTATTCCAACAATCGCGCGCAGTATCGCGGGTTCAGCAGTACGACAGACAACCCACTCGACGTAGCCTGGGGTCGCAGCGGTTTTGATTCGCGACACCAGATCACGTATAACCTCCGCTACAACCTGCTTGATGCAGTGCGAGTGAACTGGAATGGGCGCTTTTCCAGCGGCAGCCCCTTTACGCCACTGATTTCCGGCGACGTGAACGGAGATGGTTACTCGAATGATCGGGCGTTCATTTTTGATCCCTCGTCAACAGCTGATCCGAACGTGGCGAGCGCGATGAAGGCGCTGCTCGCGACTTCCGGTCCGGCGCACGACTGCCTTGCCCAGCAACTCGGCAAGTTGGCCGCGTACAATAGCTGCGAGGGGCCGTGGACTTCGAGCGCAAGCCTGAGCTTCTCCTTCAACTCGCTCAAGTTCCATCTGCCGCAACGCGCGACGTTGACTCTCGATATAAGCAATCCACTCGGCGCGGCCGACATCCTCGCACACGGCCAGAACAACCTGCACGGATGGGGTCAGAACTCCTCGCCGGACCAGACGCTGTTCTACGTCCGTGGATTCGATCCGACGAAGAGGGACTACGTATACGATGTGAACCCCCGCTTCGGAAACACGAATCCGCAGTTCCAGCAGTTCCGCACACCGGTCGTCGTTACTGTCGCACTGAGAATCGATATCGGGCCTTCGCGCGAACGTCAGCGACTGACGCAGGAACTCGATCGGGGACGTGCACACGAGGGATTCAAGTTGCCGGCGCCGATGTTGAAGGCGATCTACGGAGGCGGCGGCGTGCTCAATCCGATGGCGCAGATGCTTCGCCAGAGCGATACGTTGCAGCTCACCGGTCCGCAGGCCGATTCTCTTGCAACGATGAACCGGCGCTATACCATTGCGCTGGACTCGATCTGGAGCCCGGTCACGAAGTACTGGGCGGATCTGCCGAAGGATTACGACCAGGGTAAGGCATACGCGCGATATACTCATGCGCGCGAGGCGAGTGTGGATCTCCTCATTGCACTGGCGCCTCGCATAAATGCGCTGCTCAGTGACGAGCAAAAACGCAGTCTGCCTACACTCGTCGCGAGCATGATCAATACCCGGTACCTGGCTGGGATACGCGCCGGTACGGCTGGTGACGTTGGCGGCGGCGCATTTGGCGGCGGTGGTGGCGGCGGCGGTGGTGGCGGTGGCGGTCGCCGCGGCGGCGGTGAGTGATCAACATGACAACCACACGAAAGTCGGCGCTTTTCACGCTGGAATCCAGGAACTCACGATGACGTTCAAGAAACTGAATCAACATCCAGCCGCAGATCACGGTGCCGCAATTCGCGCAGCCGCGATTGCCATCGCGCTCGGCGCGATTGCATCGCCTGCGGCAGCTCAACAGCGCCTTCCGCAGAGGCCACCGCAGCGTCCGCTTGGGCAGGCGGTTTCCACCTCAGCACCGATCGGATCGATCGCTGCGATCCGCGCGTTGTCCAACGGCGACGTTCTCGTCAACGATCCAGTGAACTTCCAGGTGTTGCTGCTCGATTCGACGATGAAGGTGATTCGAGTCGTGGCGGATACCACAGAGGCGACACAGAAGGCGTACGGAACTGTCGATGGCGGCTTGGTCCCATATCGCGGAGATTCGACGCTGTTCGTGGATCCGGCTTCATACTCCATGTTGGTGATCGATCCGGCGGGCAACATCAACCGGGTGATCGCCGCTCCGCGGCCAGCAGAAGTGTCCGCATTGCTTGGCGGCACGCGGGGCGGTGATGCAGGCTTCGATGCCAACGGTCTCCTCGTTTACCGCAACACCTTCAATTTCAATTTTCGGTCGCAGAGATCGGGGACCACGCTCGAGCCGCCGCAGCAGCCGGACACATCACCCATCGTGCGGTTCAATCTCGCAACTCGGAAGGAAGACACCGCCGCGTTCACACATGTCGCAACGACGAAGCTGGTCTGGACCCAAACGGAGGCCGGTCGGCGAATTACGCCAGTCATCAACCCAATCCAGGTCGTGGACGACTGGTCGTTGCTCCCCGATGGAACCATCGCCATCGTGCGACGCAACTATCACGTCGACTACATCGCCAGCGACGGAACGAAAACGTCAGGGCCAAGCATACCATTCGACTGGCAACGTCTCACAGATTCGATGAAAGTCGCAATCATCGATTCGGTAAAGCAAGCGAGGGTCGCAGTGCGTGCGCGCACAGGTCAGGCAACCGTCGCCGGCACTGACAGCAGCCGACCGCAAGTTCAGTTTGGGGGCGGACGCGGCTTCGGCGGCGGGTTCGCCGGAGGTTTTCGGGCCGGCGCTGCGGCGCGCGGAGGGCGGGCGCCAGGTGATGCCACGCCCGGCGGTGCGCCAGGCGGCGCAGCACGAATCACAGCGCAGTCGCTGCTGCAATATGTCGAACCGAAGGAGCTACCCGACTACAAGCCAGCCTTCGCTTCCGGTGCTGTACATTCTGACGCGGAAGGCAAACTCTGGGTCCGCATCATCACCGATGATACGACGGCCGCTGGTCCGGCGTACGACGTGATTGACCGAAGCGGCAAGCTCATCGACTGCGTCGTCACGCCGAAGGGGACGACGATAGCCGGCTTTGGACCGGGCGGGACTGTTTATCTCGGTGTAAGGGACAAGGCCGGTGTGCACCTGGTGCGCGCGCGGGAAAAGTAGACACCGCTCCCTCTCCGCGCGCGCCGGCGCACATCCGCCATCACTTCGCGCCTGGTCTTGGAATTGTCGCGAAGACACTCGTTCTGTACCACGCCGGCCGCGTTGGCCGGTCCGCAACCGCCTTCACGATGTCGAAGTACATGGAGTCGAACTTCACCGCAGTGTCCAGATTCACTGGCTGCTGCAGGTCATCAGACGGTTTATGGTATCGATTGGCGAGCCATTCGCTGATCGTCTTCATTTCGGGTGAATCCTTCGTATAGCCTGCCTTGAAGGCAAGCGCCGGGATGCCGCGCTGGATGAAGCTGTACTGATCGCTCCTTATGAAGCGCACCTGCTCCGGCTCCGGATCAGGCAGATTCGCGAGGCCGAGCTTCTTCAACACAGGGAGCACGTCATTGCCAAGATCAGATTCGTCCCATCCGTACACGAATACGCCCGTAAGCGGGATGATCGGCAAATACATGTCGGTGTTCAGGTCGGCGACAATGGCGGACGCTGGTATCGTCGGGTTCAACGCGAAATAGGCGGAGCCGAGTTCCCCTTCCTCCTCGCCAGTGACTGCTAGAAAGATTATCGAGCGGCGCGGGTGCACGTTGCCGTCGTGAAATCCGCGCGCGGTTTCAAGCAGCGTCGCGATTCCCGATGCATTGTCCATTGCGCCGTTGTAAATGCTGTCACCGTTGATCGGCCGTCCGACCCCGAGGTGATCGAGATGGGCGCTCACAATGACGAACTCGTTGCGCAGCACCGGGTCGCTTCCGCGCAGAATGCCAGCTACGTTGGGCGCCTCGAGCGGTGTCCGCTCGATCTGCAGCCGCGCGCTGAACGTCGGTGCGAGATTGAACGTCGGAAGGGTCTGGTGCGAGTTCGATAGGGCCAGGAGCTCAGCATAGGTGTGGCCCGAGCCCGCGAAAATCGGAGCCGCCGAATCTGCCGGCACGTTTACCAGTATTCCGCGATCCGCGGGATCGTCCGCGAGCCCCATGACGGGCCGGCCGCCAGGCCGCGACGGCCTGCGAGCGCTCCCCGTCATTGGCGGATCAGAAATCGCGATGGCCGCAACCGCACCGAGTCTCTGCAACTCTCGCCACCGTGACGCGCGGCCATGAGCGAACATGGTAGCGTTGAGTCCTTCCGGCATTCGGTTCAGGTACACAGCGACCTTACCGTGAAGGTCGACACCTGCCAGATCATCATGCGCGCCTGGCAGGTTGAGCCCGTACCCGACGAAGACCATCGGGCCGTGCGCCTCGGCGACTGTCGACGGTTTGACGGACGGCGTGACGTGAAGCGTATCCGAAATCGGGCCGCGCTGGAGGAGGATGCTGGCGCCGCCCGGCGCGAGCTGCGCTTCGGCCAATTTTACCGGCTGAAAGTACCCCTCGGTGCCACCTGGCTCGAGGCCCATGCTTGCAAACTGGTCAGCCACATAGTGTGCGGCTTTGACATAGTCGCCGGTTCCAACGCGACGACCGCGCATGCTGTCTGCAGCGAGCACTGTAACGTGATGCCACCAGCTCCGCGCTGCTGCGGAAGTATCCTGCGCGCCGAGCTTCGCACTGAAAAGCATGCTGCAGCTCAGAACGACCGTCGTCGCGCTGCGACGGAGTACCAGGGGAACGTTTTTCATGCGACTACCTGTTATTGGGAACGGGATTTCTATCAGCGACCAACATACGCACGGCGAAGATATCTCGTTTTGGCCGCGGCCAGGCGACTGGCTGGCCAACGGCGCCCGCCACTCAGCGAAGTGGCCCGCAGCGCGCTGTTGACAGTAGCTGCGGCGAGCGGAGATTACATGGGTTGGGTTTCAGGGCCCTTTACCCTGAAAAGGCGTTCGGCGTGGAGGAAATCATGAGAGTTTCACGATTTAGCTCCTTCGGTACGCTCCTTCTGCTTGCCCTGCTCTTGCCCCTCTCGTCCCAAGCACAATTCGGCAGGGTGATCCGCGCGGTCAAATCAGTGAAAACCAGTATCGATTCGGCAAAGGCCGTGGTCGATACGACGAAGACCGCCGTGAGCTCCGGGAAGGCGGCCGTGTCCGACGCAACCAACGGGTCGCTGACGGTCGATTCAGCGCCCGACTCGTCGAATGGTAAACAAGGCGGCGGCTCCAAAGGTGCCGGAGGGAAAGCAGGCGCGAGTGGCCCGAGTGCCTCGGCCGCGGCTACCGGAACAACCGGAACCGCTGGTGCGCCGAATAAACGCAAGGGTCAGCTAACATCTACAGCCGCCGTCTCCAAGACCGGAACGTCGGCGGGAGGATCGGCCACAGGCCAGGGTCGAACTGCCTCGGCGCCGGCGCAATTGAGCATCACCGAGCCGGTGTACGCACAGTTCGCGCGCGGGGCCGCCGTGCAGCGAGCGTTGCTCAAGGCGAATCCGAAGGACCAGGCAGGCGCACTCGCTGCCGCACTTTCAGCGAGCGGACTCAACAAGACCGATTATTCCATTCTGCGTAGCCGCGTCGGACTGTACTATGCCTACGCGCAGAGCAACACTCTGGAAAACGCCGCGGGAGTAATCTCAGCCCCCGAGCTAGCGGTGCTGAATGCGCACAAATCGGACGTT
>DATBNQ010000137.1:0-14865 GCA_036554185.1 Gemmatimonadaceae bacterium
CATCGTGTGCTCAAGCCCGAGGGCCGAGTGCTCGTGGTAGACATGATGCCACACGAGCGCTCGGAATTTCGCAACATCATGGGACATGTGTGGCAGGGATTCGGCGCAGACGAGCTATCACGCTGGGCCGAACAGGCAGGACTTCACGACCTTCGCTACCACCCGCTTCCGGCGGACCCGGTGGCGAAGGGACCGACGCTGTTTGCGGCGTCGGCGCGACGTCCGGCGGGCGCGGCGCCGCGTCCGACCGTGCGTGACGCAGACATAAAGAAGCAGGCAGTCGCGGCTTCGACCTCCTCCAAACCGAAGGCCGGCGACAAGGCCGGCAATTCACAACACAAAACGAGATAGCAATGGCCACTACTACCAAACCACGCGCGGCATCCGGCAAGGGCGCGGCAATCGATCGTCCTGCATTCAAGGTCGCCGACATTTCTCTCGCCGACTTTGGGCGCAAGGAGATGCGTCTCGCCGAGCAGGAGATGCCTGGCTTGATGGCGCTTCGCGCGGAATACAAGGGCAAGAAGCCACTCGCCGGCGCGCGGATCATGGGCTCATTGCACATGACCATTCAGACGGCAGTATTGATCGAGACGCTTACAGAGCTTGGCGCTGACGTGCGCTGGGTGAGCTGCAACATCTTCTCCACGCAGGATCACGCCGCTGCGGCGGTTGCCGTCGGCAGGAACGGAACTGTGGAAAATCCCAAGGGGATCGCCGTGTTCGCGTGGAAGGGCGAGACTCTCGACGAATACTGGTGGTGCACGGAGCAGGCGCTCATGTGGCCGGATGGCAAGGGGCCGAATCTTCTTCTCGATGATGGTGGCGATGCGACGTTGCTGGTGCATCGCGGCGCTGACTTCGAGGCTGCTGGCAGGATCCCTGACTTCGACCCTGCGACTGACGCCGAGGAATGGGGCGTCATTCTCGATCTTCTGCGCGCACAGGCTGAGAGCAATCCTGGAAGATGGACGCGCGTGGCGGCTGACATCCGCGGTGTTTCGGAAGAGACGACGACTGGCGTGCACCGGCTGTACGAGATGATGAAGGCTGGCACACTGCGCTTCCCCGCGATCAACGTCAACGATGCGGTGACCAAGAGCAAGTTCGACAACCTGTACGGTTGCCGTCACTCGCTCACCGATGGAATTCTGCGCGCGAGCGACGTGATGCTCGCCGGAAAGGTTGCGGTGATATTTGGATACGGCGACGTGGGCAAGGGTTGTGCGCAGTCGCTGCGCGGTCAGGGCGCGCGCGTGATCATTACCGAGATCGATCCGATCTGCGCGCTGCAGGCCGCTATGGAAGGGTATCAGGTAACGACGCTCGACGAGGTTGTCTCGTCTGCCGATATCTTCATCACCGCGACCGGCAACAAGAACATCATCACCATTGACGACATGGCGAAGATGAAGGACAAGGCGATCGTCGGCAACATCGGTCACTTCGACAACGAGATCGACATGGCCGGTCTCAAGAAGAAAGGAATCAAGCGCATCAACATCAAGCCGCAGTACGACGAGTTCGTCTTCCCCGATGGCCATTCGGTGATGATACTCGCCGAGGGCCGTCTACTGAATCTTGGCTGCGCGACTGGACATCCGAGTTTCGTGATGTCGGCGTCGTTCACGAATCAGGTGATGGCGCAGCTGGAGTTGCACATCAACTCGGACAAGCTCGAGAAGAAGGTGTACACGCTCCCCAAGCATCTCGATGAGAAGGTCGCGCGGTTGCATCTCGACAAGCTCGGAGTGAAGCTGACGAAGTTGTCCAAGGATCAGGCGGAGTACATTGGCGTACCTGTGGATGGGCCGTACAAGCCGGATCACTATCGGTATTAGGAATCAGGAGGACTCTCAGAACGGGCCCCGTCGATGACGGGGCCCGTTTCGTTGGCGAGTGGGCAATCGAGGCCGACCCTGACCGTCGAATGTCGGTGGCATCGTTCGTTGAAAGCGGCATCGTTGCGCAGGCACGCCATGGCGATCCGGGCGAGCGTGAGCTGGACGTCCTGCTTCAACGACTGGCCATCGAACTTGTGCCGGTCACCGCAGAGCAAGGAGAGATCGCGAGGTCCGCGTTCAGACTTTACGGCAAGGGCCGGCACGGCGCGGCACTCAACTACGGCGACTGTTTCAGTTACGCGCTGGCACTGATTTCAAATCAGCCGCTGCTCTTCACGTGTGGCGATTTCTCGCAAACTGACATTCGCGTGGCCTAGTTCAGGCAGAGACGCTGCGCTCAGAGATGTCGATATCCGGATCATCTCTGCACAAACGTCGACACCACCGCTGGCCTGCCCTGCTCCGCAGCCTTCCTTCGCACATTCGCGAGGGTTGCTGGTATACCGTACCAGTTGCGCACAAACGCCGAGTCGAGCAACTGATTGCGGCGAAGTAGCTCGGCGCGATTCCACTGGGGAGTAAGCAGCGGGACGGTCACAATGGTCACGTCACGTCGCATGCCGAGTACTTCCTGGAGATACCAGAGCGGATAGGTGTCGTTGTCTCCATTCGCGAGGAATACGGCGCGTGGCGGGAGCGCTGACAACATGGCGCGTGACGCCTGCTCATCGCGTTGCTGCTCGTCGTGCCGCAGTGATTGAACGGGGGCCCAGTTGAGTACCATCGGTGCCACCGCTACGACGATAGCGGCACTTACGATGTCGCGGCTGCGGTCGAATGTTGCTCGCGAACGAATTGCGAGCGTCCGAGCCAACTGAATAACGCCGAACCCCGCCCACGCTCCCCAGCATACAAAAGCCCACGTGAAGAAGTAGTCACGGTCCCGGGCTTCGTGCCTCGCACCGGCCGGGAGTATCCCGGCCCCGTATGAGGCACCCGCGCGAAGATTGAGATACAACACGACGCCGACGCTGGTCGTCACGAACAGTATCATCCACGCGCGCCAACTCTTTCGATTAAGCGCACGGTGACGGATAGATCCGTACAAACCGAGCAACGCGTACAGCACCGTTACAGTCGTGCGCGCAACGGTAGGCCCGGGCTCGGGACCAAGTCCCAGCGCGAACTGCCAGTCGGCGTACTCGAAGACATTCCCAAACTGCAGCCACAGTGGCGCCCGGCGCGGCCAGAGGGGGGCGACGTCATACTGACGCCGAAAAACGACATCGACCAGGGCGCCGATCGTGGACGGATTCCCCTGATTGATTGCGGGATCGTGTTGCGCCCGGACGAGCATGAACAGGATTACAGATCCGCCAACTACCGAAAGCAACAGGCCTGCAGCGATGTCCCGAACCGCAGGTCGCTCGCGCGCAGATCCGATCACGTAGAATGCAGCCGGTACAACGAGCAACGCTGTGAGATGAAGCGACCACGCGAGCCCGCAGGTATACAGCGTGAGCACGACCCATCGGCGCTCCAGCGTGAGCGCGTATCGTTGCGCACACCAGAGGATGACGAACGCGCCCAGCAGCGCACATGCGTACACTTCGGTCTCGGTAGCGTTGAGCCAGACGGTCGACATGAGTCCGGCTGTCAGAGCCGCGGCGAACGACGCTATCGCGTCACCGGTCGCGCGCCAGAAGAGATTCGCGATGATTCCGAAGGCCAGCGCCGTGCAGAGTGCGGAGAATGCGTTCACCGCAATGGTAAATCCAACAACCGGCGAGGCGATCGTGCTCCAGACGTGGGCGAGCAGGATGAACAGCGGCGTGCCGGGCGGATGCGGAATTCCAAGCGAGTGGACCGCGGCGAGAAATTCACCGGCGTCCCAGTACGTCACTCCTCTCGAGAGTGTAAGGCAGTAGACCACGAACAGGAACACACCGGCCGCGGCATCCGGCCTCGCGAACCGATTCCGCGGTGTGTCTCCGATCATCAGGCGCGCATTTCGCCCGCCGAAACGTTCCCGGTCGTCAGGCGCGGCATCTGGCCGCCCAGGATCTCGCGTAATTCAAGCGTGGAAAGCGATCGGTACAGTATCCCCTTATGGGCCACCGATATCGACGCATTTTCCTCGCTCACCACGACCACGAGCGAATCAGTCTCCTCGCTCAGCCCAAGTGCCGCGCGATGCCGAGTGCCCATGATGCGGTCTGGAAGTGGCGACTGCGACAGTGGGAGAATGCAGCCGGCTGCCAGTATGACGTTGTCGTGAATGATCACGGCGCCGTCGTGCAGTGGAGTATATGGAGTAAAGATCGTTACCAGCAGATCCGACGATGCATTGGCCTGCAGTTCGGTCCCGGTATCGGCGTACTGGATGAGTGACATCTCCTGCTCGAGCACGATTATCGCGCCGTGCGAGGAACGACTCAGCCGGTCGACGGCGTCCACTACTTCCTCTGCCACTTCGATACGTGGCACACGACGAAGGAAGCGAGCGGCGCGCGGATATCGCATTCGGTAAAAGAGGCTGCGCACCTCGGGCTGAAACAGTATGAGCGCGACGATCAGCGCGAGTTCGAGCCAGGTCACGCACGCGCCTCGAGAATCGTTGCTGCAACGTCAAGGGCCTGGCGATTTTCGCGCACGTCGTGCACGCGAAACCACGTCGCGCCAAGCGTGAGCGCTGCCACGTTTGCTCCGATCGTTCCAGCGCCGCGTTGCGATGGCTTGAGCACGCCTGTGATTTCTCCGATGAATCGTTTGCGCGATGCGCCGATCATTACCTGAAAGCCAAGCTCAAGCAATCGCGGAAGATTCGCAAGTGCCTGAATCGACTGGTCAGGCCGTTTGGAGAATCCGAGCCCGGGATCCAGAACGATTCGTCGTCGCTCTATCCCGGCCGCAAGCGCCTTATCGGCAGCAATCCGAAGCTCGTCGACGACGGCACCGATGACGTCGTCATCCGCGTAGTTAGCGTTGTTGTAACTGGCCATGCTCGCCACATCGCCACGCGAATGCATCAGAACGAGCGTGCTTCCAGCCTTCGCGCAGAGGGTCGCGATCTCCGGATCGAGGCGCAGCGCCGATACATCATTTACGACGCTCGCGCCGGCGCCGACCGCGGCCTCCGCAATCTCCGCCTTTACGGTATCGACGGCAATCGTCGTCGACGGCCAGCGCTTGACGATCGCGTTGATCAGCGGGACCACCCTCGCAAGCTCGTCGGCTGCCGCGACCGGCTCCGCGCCCGGTCGCGTGGATTCACCACCAACCTCGATCACGTCTGCACCGTCCGCGATCATCTGACCAGCATGCTCCAAGGCCTGGGCGAACGGCAAAAAATTACCCCCGTCGCTGAAGCTGTCGGGGGTAACGTTTAGAACGCCGACAATCGTCGGCCTATGCAGGCGCTATCTCCGGTCCGCCGAATAGCGGCGGACGGGCCGGCTTCGGATTTGGAAGCGCGGCCGGAACCGGCACTGGCGGTGCAGGCGGAATCGACGACGGTGCGCGAGGTGGAAGCGTTTCTCCACGCGCTAGCGCCTTCACTTCTTCGCCCGACAGGGTCTCGCGTTCCAGCAGAGCCGCAGCGACCGAATGCAGCAAGTCGAGATTCTCCGTGAGAACGTCAGTCGCGCGCTGATACGATTCACGAATCAACTTCGAAATCTCCGCGTCGACAGTCTGTGCGGTGCTGCTCGAGATGTGACGCCGGCTCTGAATCTCGCGCCCGAGAAACAGTTCCTGCTCGTCGTCACCGACGAGGATCGGGCCGACAACATCGGACAGACCCCACTGCGATACGTAGCGGCGGGCGATGTTGGTCGCCTGCTGAATGTCGCTCGCGGCTCCGGTCGTCACGTGCTCCTTGCCGAAGACCAGCTCTTCGGCTGCGCGGCCACCATACGCCTTGACGAGCGTTGCCTTCAGCTGCTCACGTGTGATCGAGACGCGATCGTCTTCGGGAAGTGTGAAGGCGAGGCCGAGTGCGCGGCCGCGTGGGACGATCGTGACCTTGTGCAGCGGATCGTTTCCCTTGACCTTGATGGCGCAGATCGCGTGACCGCCCTCATGGTACGCGGTGAGCTTGCGCTCGGCGTCCTTCATTACCATCGACTTGCGCTCGGCGCCGAGCATGACCTTGTCCTTGGCGTCCTCGAGGTCGACCATGTAGACCTTGTCATGATTGCGGCGTGCGGCGAGCAGCGCGCCCTCGTTCATGAGATTTGCCAGATCGGCTCCCGACATTCCCGGCGTGCCGCGCGCGAGCGTGAATATGTCGACATCCTCTGCCACCGGCTTGTTGCGCATGTGCACGCGCAGGATTCCCTCGCGCCCACGGAGATCGGGGGCGTCGACGACGATCTGTCGATCGAAGCGGCCCGGACGGAGCAGCGCGGGATCGAGAACGTCCGGTCGGTTGGTAGCGGCGATGAGGATAACGCCTTCGTTCGACTCGAAGCCGTCCATCTCGACGAGGAGTTGATTGAGGGTCTGCTCGCGCTCGTCGTGACCGCCGCCGAGTCCGGCGCCGCGATGGCGTCCGACGGCGTCGATTTCGTCGATGAAGATGATGCATGGTGCGTGCGCCTTGCCCTGTTCGAACAGATCGCGGACGCGACTCGCGCCGACACCTACGAACATCTCGACGAAGTCGGAACCGGACATCGAGAAGAAGGGGCGACCGGCCTCGCCAGCGACGGCGCGAGCAAGGAGTGTCTTACCAGTTCCCGGGGGTCCGACCAGCAGACAGCCCTTGGGAAGACGGCCGCCGAGTTTGGTGAACTTGGCAGGGTCCTTCAGGAACTCGATGATTTCCTGCAGTTCCACCTTGGCTTCATCGGCGCCTGCGACGTCTGCGAAGGTGACCTTCGGGGAATCGGCGGTCAAAAGCTTGGCCTTGGATTTCCCGAACGAGAATGCACGATTCCCACCGGACTGCATTTGCTTGAACAGGAATATCCAGAACCCGATCAGTAGCAGATAGGGCAGGAACTGGATTATGAAACCGAGCGGCGAGGAGTGCGCATCTTCGGCGTCGATCTGGACGTTGTGATTGCGGAGACGGGCGACTTCCTCGGCCGAATTGGCAACCGGGAGGCGGGTCGTGAACTTCTTGGCGGCAGTCTTGGCGCCAGCGACCGTCACTGGCTCCTTGAACTCGCCGACGACCTGCGAGCCACCCTGGATGGTGACCTTGCTGATGTTGTCGTGATCGAGCTCCTGACCGTACTGGGTATAGGAGATCAACTGGGCCGAATCGCTTCCGCCACTCGAGTAGCTGATGAAGACTACGGGAATGAGGAGCAGGAGCACCCAGAGGGCCAGAGTCTTGGAGAACTTGGCCCAGCTGAAGGGCTTCTTGGGGCCGTTGCCGGGTGAACGAGAGAGCGGCATCTATTCTAAACTCGCGATATAAGGCAGGTGTCTGAAATCTTCTGCATGGTCGAGGCCGTAGCCTACCAGGAATTCATTTGGCGCGTCGAATCCGACGAACCGGGTGTCGTAGCGGAGCTGCGTAGCTATCCGCTTGTCGAGCAATGCACAGATCGAAAGCGATCTGGGCTGGCGAACCGCCAGCAGGCCCATCAGGACATTCAGTGTCCGTCCGGAGTCGATAATGTCCTCGACCAGAAGGATGTGCTTCCCTTCCAACGCGGTCTCGGGGTCATAAAGGAGCCGTACATTGCCGCTTGAAACCATTGACTCGCCGTAGCTGGCCGCGACGAGAAAATCGACCTGCAAGGGGCGAACGATCTGGCGAACTAGGTCACTCAGAAAAATGAAACTCCCCTTCAATAAACCAAGGACGAGTAGCTCTCCATCTGGATAGGCGGCGGTGATCTCGTCGCCTAGTTCCTTCACTCTGGCTGCAATTGTCGGCTCATCGAAAGCGATTCGCGCGACTTTTCTCCCCAGGAGCCGGGGATCCGGATCAACCATTCGAGCCAGCCGGTCGGAAACTGATGGCCTGGCGCTCCATGTGAACGCCGACGCCGCCCGATAGCTGGATCTGCTGACCAGTTTCACCCTCTATAGTAAACGCGGCGAGCCGCTCGGTTCCGCGCCAGTCCAGAACGACGCCAGCCCGGGCACAAAGTGCTGGCCATAGACAGCGAAGGGAATCGACCGAAAACTCGCGCAACGGCCGGCGTTGGAACGAGTGATTTTGAGGGGAATCGCTCATCATTGGAAAAGTAAGTGCAATAGCCTCCATTTGCGCCCGCCAGGAGGAAGCTTTTTCGGCGATCTCGAGCAGGGAGTTGGAGAATCCGGGCGAGGTCCGCTCAAGTGCGGGGAGGATGTCGAGCCGAACGCGGTTTCGCAGATGCCGGCGATCGGTATTCGAAGGATCGTCGATATACGGAGTGCCGTCGCCGGCCGCGTACTGAGCAATTTCGGCGCGGGTCGTCTCCAGGAGCGGCCGGGCGACAGGGGAAGCGGCGAAGAGTCCGGCGAGGCCGCGTGGGCCGGCACCCCGTAGAGCGCGGATCATCACTGTTTCGACCTGATCGTCCAGCGTGTGGGCGGTGACCACAGTGGCGCCGAGCCGCTCGGCGACGTCGCTCAGGAAATTCCATCTTGCGGCACGCCACTCGGATTCGGAATGGCCGACCGCCGCGGCGGAGCCGCTCACGCACCCTACCCCGAGATCCAGTGCCCTCGAGGCGACCAGATCTGCTGCGGATCGAGCGGCCGGACCGGTGCCGTGGTCAAAAGTGGCGACCGTAAGACTCGCGTGATCAAGCGTTTCAGCGGCCGCGTCGAGAAGTACCATGGAGTCCATGCCGCCGGAGACGGCGAGGAGCCAGTTGCCGTGTCCAAGGGCTGCGACCCGCTGTCGAATGTGCAGGACGGTGTCGTGAACGGTACCCATGGTGTTAAGTTACCGGCTCGCCGTTCGCGCGGCGTGAAATTCACCTTCACACGGTTGTCGATCGATGCTGCAGGGACATTTGGGGGTCGAAGTGAATGGTCCTCTGGGACTTCTCTGGGTTTCTCTTGGCCTCGTTGGTTTCTACATTGGACTGCTGTGGTTGAACAGTCTGCTTGGCACGTTTCTCACGCCGCTGTTTATCATCCCGGCGACGTGGCTGATGGATCACCTGAAGCGCCGCAAGGCGAAGCGACAGGGACACGAAGTAGCGCCGTAAGCGCGCACCGCAGATCGCGATACAGTCGCGATCTGCAAAACGTTTCGTGGGCCCGGCGCGTATTCACGACAATGCGTAATCGGGCCTTTTCAATATCTGCACTTCTGCTTGCGACGCTTTCTGCAACCTCGCTTGCAGCCTCGTTTGCAACGCCGCTGGCGGCGCAGCAGCAGATTCAGCAACAACAACCACAACAAGACATCTCCGCGGACACACTCGTGCTGTCGCTGCGCGATGCAGTATCGCGCGCCGACCGGCTGGGCGAGGAGGTTCAGGTTGCGCGTGCGAACCTTTACGCAACCGGAGCACAAGCTACGATCGCGCGCGCAGGCGGTCTCCCGCAGCTTCGCATCTCGGCATCGGAGAATCGAACTGTCGCGAGCGCGCGCGGCCAGGCAGTCGGCGCCGTATTCAATCAGCCGTACAGTTACGCAGCGACGCTGAATGCGTCACAGACGCTATTTCAGGGTGGGCGAGTCATAAATGGCATCCGGGCGGCGCGCGCCGTTACGGGTGCCTCCACTCAGGATCTGGCCGAGACGCGATCCCTGATCAGCCTGCAGACTCAGACAGCATACATCAACGCGCTGTTCACGAATCGGCTTGTACAAATTCAGGAAGGAAGCTTCGCACTCGCGACGGCACAGCTCAAACAGGCAGAGCAATTCGAGAAGGCGGGGCGAATGTCGCGGTACGACGTGCTCCGCGCACGCGTTGCGCTGGCCAACATCGAGCCGCTCGTGCTCCAGGCACGCGAGGACGCGCAACTCGCGTCGCTGGAGCTGAAGCGACTGGCCAACATAGCGTCGTCGCGGCCACTGCTCCTTACCACGACGATCGACTCCGTAGTGATCCATGACGTGCTGGCCTCGGTGGACACTACCGCGGGTGCTGACAATCGGCCCGCGCTTGCGTCGGCGCAACTGACCGCGCGTGCGCGAGAGCTCGGCGTCTCCATCGCACGAGCTGCGATGCTTCCGACCATCAGCTTCAACTTCAATACGGGCTACGGCGCGTATCCAGTCAACGGAGACGTCTTCCCTCCGGGGCGCGGAATCTTCCGCAAGGTACCGTGTGCGTCCGGCAGCACGCCGGGAAAGGTCTGCACTGCGCAGAACGGCGGCTGGTTCAGCGACCGATCCTTTGGCTTCACCGTCTCGGTCCCCGTTTTCGATGGCCTGTTGACCAAGGGCAATATCGATCTCGCCGGAGCGCAGTCGCGCATCGCAAAGGCGCAACTTGCGCAGACACGCGAGAACGTCTTCAACGACGTCGAACGCGCCAAGGCAGACCTGTTTCGCGCTCGTGCCCAATACGGCGCACAACAACAGAATGTCGCCGAGGCGCAGGAAGCGTATCAGCTGGCAACATTGCGGTACTCGCGCGGAATGGCGACGCAGCTCGAAGTCTCCGACGCACAACTCGCCCTCACGACCGCGCAGACGAATCAGGCGCGCTCGCTTTACGATGTATACATAGCGGCCGTTTCGCTTGCACAGACGCAGGGCCGACCGCTCCCCCTCCCTTCCACAGCCAATGCACCTTCTCCGTCATCGGGTAACGCAATTGCGGATCACTGACATTGCACTCGCGGTCACGTTGTGCGCGACGACAATCAACCTGATCGGATGTGGCAAGGGCGCAGCCGACCCAAAGGCGCCCAACGCAGCTGGCGGCGCGGGCGGTGCCAAGGGGGCGAAGACGCGCAGTGTAGCCGTCGCGCCGTCCGACATCGCTACCGTTCGTGTTGGCTCGCTATCCGACGGCATAGCAATCACGGGATTGCTCAGACCTCTGGAGAGCATCGACGTTCACGCACGCATCGAGGGTGATCTGACTGGCGTGTACGTTCGCGAGGGACAGCACGTCGCGCGAGGCGAGCTGCTCGCCCAGTTCGAGTCGGTGGCGCAACAGAGCGGCGCCGCGAGCGCTCGTGCGGGCCAGGCCGCGGCGAAGGCTGATCTGTCTCAGGCTGAATGGAATCTGAAGCAGAGTGGCGACCTATTTCATGCTGGCGCGATCTCCGAAGCAGACTACCGTGCGTCGCAGCAGTCAGCCGACGCGGCACGCGCGCGCCTCGCAGCGGCCAATGCGGCCGTGGAGACAGCCAGCATCACCGCGCGTGATACGAGGGTGGTGGCTCCCATGGGCGGCGTGATTGACAAGAGACTAGTCGATCCTGGCGAGCACCTGTCCGTCGGTGCGCCGATGTTCACTCTCGTCAACAGCCAGACACTCGAGCTTGCCGCGAGTGTTCCGGAGCGTCGTGCCGCCGCAATCAAGGTTGGGCAGAGAGTGGCATTCTCGGCGCAGGGACTTGCCTTCACCGGCAAGGTGGCACGCGTGAGTCCGACGATCGACCCGAACACTCGAGCGATCTCCGTGTACGTGGACGTGGACAACTCATCCGGGACGTTGAAGGGAAACAGTCTCGCAACGGGTAGTGTCATCGCGAGTACCGTAACCGGAGTGCTCCTGGTGCCGACAACAGCGTTGCATCAGACCGCTGATAGCGGCAAGACCTACGTGTATCGCGTAAACACCGGGCGCATCGAGCAGGTGTACATCACACTCGGCGTCGTGAACGACCAGGCTGGATTTGCACAGGTTCTCTCAGGGCTGACAACCGGCGACAAGGTGATGGTTGGAAATCTCGGGACGCTGTCGCCCGGGACCGAGATCCAGATCATCGGCGGCGATCGCGCCCGGGGGAAACAGTAAGTGTTCATCTCCGACGTATCGATCAAGCATCCCGTATTCGCCACCATGATGATGGTGGCTCTAGTGGTGCTTGGAGTCGTCTCGTATCAACGGCTCGCGATCGACGAGTATCCGGACATCACATATCCGACCGTCATCGTCCAGACGACGTATGCCGGATCCTCGCCGGAAGTGATGGAGCGCGACGTGTCACGCCCTATGGAGGAGGCGCTCAACACCGTTCAGGGCATCTACGAGCTTACATCAACTTCGGTTGATGGGACTTCGCTGGTTCGCGTGCAGCTCAATCTCGGCGTTGACGTGCTCGCCGCGCAACAGGACGTGCAGGCGAAGATCGCGCGCATCCGCCGCTCGCTTCCGCCGAACATCGATGAGCCGATCGTAAGGCACTTTGATCCGAACGATTCACCGATCATGTCGATCGCGGTGCAGAGCCCATCGAGGCCGATCCGGGAGCTGACCGATCTGGCGACCGAATCGATAACTCAGAGACTCGAAGCCGTGCCAGGCGTGGCGGCGGTCAATTTATCGGGTGGCGAGCAGCGTACGATCCGCATCCAGCTCGATCCTTCCGCGATGCGCTCGTACGGGATCACGCCGCCCGAGGTCATGGCTGCACTTCAGAGCGAGAATCAGGAAGTTCCCGCAGGTCGGATCGACAAGGGCGCGGTGGAGACGCTCGTTCGCATTCGCGGGCGCATCATAGACCCCAAGGCCTTCGGGGGAATCGTGGTCGCCGTCCGCGGTGGATCGCCGGTGCACCTACGCGACCTGGGAACGGTGATCGACGGGTCAGCGGACAAGCGGACGGCCGCGATGCTCAACGGTCAGTCCACCGTGGCGCTGGATATCCAGAAGATTGCCGGCTCGAACACCGTGCAGGTGGCCGACTCCGTCCACGCGGCAATCGCGGATCTCGCGAATATCGTCCCGAATGACGTGAAGCTGGCCGTCATTCGCGACGACTCCTTCCGCATCCGCGAGTCGCTCTCGGACGTACAGCTCAACATCATACTTGGCGCCATACTCACGATCGGCATCGTATACCTGTTCCTCAACTCGTGGCGCTCGACGATCATCACCGGTCTCACGCTGCCCGTCAGTGTGATATCGGCGTTTTTCGTGATGTGGCTGTTCAACTTCACGGTCAACACGATGACGCTCCTCGCGCTGTCGCTCGCGATCGGACTTCTGATAGATGACGCGATTGTCGTGCGTGAGAACATCGTCCGGCACGTGCAGATGGGGAAGGATCACGTCAAGGCATCGATGGACGGGACGGATGAGATCGGCATGGCTGTGATCTCCACGACGCTTGCGGTGATGGCGGTATTCGTCCCGGTTGCATTCATGGGTGGGATCATCGGCAAGATCTTCTTCCAGTTCGGCGTTACGGTTGCATTCGCAGTGCTGGTTTCGCTATTCGTTTCCTTCACGCTCGACCCGATGCTTTCCAGCGTCTGGCCTGATCCGGAGCTGGAGCACGAGTTGGGACATGCCGGCGAGGTCGATTACACTCGGGTGCGCAATCCCATAAGGAAGATTGCACTCCGCTTCAACGCATGGTTCGAGAAGGCTGCGGATCGCTACCCGGCGTGGCTGGAGTGGGCACTGAAGCATCGCGGAATTGTGGTGGGCGGCGCTGTTGCGTCGGTCGTTGCTGCACTACTGATCACCGCCAAACTCGGCTTCACATGGCTGCCCGACACCAACTCGGACGAATTCAGCGTCAGCATTCGTACGGCTCCCGGTTCGACGATCGAGTATACCGTGGACAAGTCGGAACAGGTCGCAGCATTCCTCAGGAAGCAGCCTGAAACCGATTTTACGTACACAACGATTGGCTCGGGCCTGCGGGGCACACCGAATTCCGGGTCGATCTATGTGCACCTCAAGCCTGCCGCCAGTCGATCCGCATCCGTGCAGGAGATACAGAACAGATTACGCGGAGCGCTCAAGGAAATACCGGGGATCACGCCAACGATCCAGAACGCGTCTTCGATCTTCGGCGGACGTGGTCAACCAATTTCCGTAAACGTTCAGGGCCCAGAGGAATCAAGACTCAAGATAGCGGCGGCTCAGGTTCTCGAGGCGATCAAGAATGTTCCGGGAATTGCAGAAGCCAATTCCAGCGATGACGGCAACATTCCTCAACTCGACGTGGACGTGGATCGCGAACGGGCCTGGGCATCCGGCGTGGGGATTGCGTCCGTCGCCGCAACGCTGCAACCGCTCTTTACGGGCCAGCGCGCGACACAATGGGAGGATCCGAACGGCTATTCGCACGACGTGATAGTCGTATATCCAGACTCGATGCGGACGTCGGTCGATAATGTCGCGACCATTCCGGTTGCCAGCAGCAACATCGATCCGAGCACGGGCCGCCCGGTAATCATTCCTCTGTCCCAGGTCGCTGACGTGACGCTTGCAACGGGGCCACAACAGATAAGCCGGCGCAATCTGGAGCGGCAGATTGGCGTGTCTGCGGGGGTGTTGCCTGGATACAACGTCGGCGACGTCGCGGCAGCGACCCAGAAAGCCATCGACGCACTGGGTCTCCCGGTGGGTTACCACACCGAGTTTGGTGGTGATGTGAAGAACCTCAACGAAACCAAGGGCTACGTCGGCAGCGCCCTGCTTCTCGCGGTTGTTTTCATCTACCTGATCATCGCATCCCTGTTCGGCTCGTTCCTTCAGCCGTTCTCGATTCTCATGTCGCTACCGCTCAGCTTCATCGGTGTGGCTTTGGCGCTATGGGTGACCGGCAGTAATCTCAACATCATGAGCATGATCGGGATCATCATGCTCATGGGCCTCGTCGTAAAGAATGGTATTCTGCTCGTCGATTTCACGATTTTGAATCGACAGGAGGGTGCCAGCCGTCACGATGCTCTCCTGGGAGCCGGGCGAACGCGCTTACGCCCAATCATCATGACGTCGATGGCGATGATCTTCGGAATGCTTCCGCTCGCTCTCGCAATCGGGCCGGGCGCCGATCAGCGCGCACCGCTCGCGCGCGCCGTGATTGGCGGTCTCATCACCTCAACGCTGTTGACGCTCTTTGTGGTGCCGGTGGTTTACACGCTCATCGAGGACGCCACGGAGTTCACCAGGCATACAGCACCCGATAGAATTCG
>DATBNQ010000151.1:0-7478 GCA_036554185.1 Gemmatimonadaceae bacterium
GTTACGCGGCGACATCGAAGCGGCGATGCGGCTGAACAACTGACGGTGGGGACGGAGTGGGGACGGACTCCGGCCGCGGGACTCCACCTGTCCGTCATTCCCGCGAAAGCGGGAATCCAAGTTGCCAATCTCCGGGGACGGGACGGAGTGGGGACGGACTCCGACCCTGGGACTCCACTCGTGTACTTAGTTGGTCGGCTGCAGATGGATCCCCGCTTTCGCGGAGATGACGGGAAGCAGGTTACCCATATTTTCAATATCAAATGTTAAAACTCGGCATCGTAGGCCTGCCAAATGTCGGCAAATCAACGCTCTTCAACGCGCTCACAGCGGCGAGCGCGGAAGCCGCGAATTATCCGTTCTGCACTGTTGAACCGAACGTCGGGATGGTCGAGGTGCCCGACACGCGGCTCGACCAGCTCGCACAGATCGTCCATCCCAGGAAGATCGTCCCCGCGGTTGTGCAGTTCGTCGACATCGCCGGCCTCGTGAAGGGTGCCGCAGATGGTGAAGGACTCGGCAACAAGTTTCTCGCGAACATCCGCGAGACCGATGCGATAGTACATGTCGTGCGTTGTTTCGAGGACGAGGACGTGACGCACGTGATGGGCGGCGTCGATCCCGCGCGTGATCGCGAGGTGATCGAGTTCGAACTCGCGATCGCCGATCTCGCTGCTCTGGAGAAGCGGCTCGACAAGACGCGGCGCACTGCGAAGACCGGCGACAAGGACGCTGCCAACGAACTGCTCGTCCTCGACCGTGCGAACGAGTTTCTCAAGGAAGGACGCGGCCTCTGGCACGCCTCGCTCACGCAACACGAAAAAGATGTGCTCGCACCGTTGTCGTTGCTCACGGTCAAACCTGTTCTGTACGCGGCGAATGTCAGCGACGCGGAGCTTACTGGTGAGGAAGGTCCTTATCTGGCGGCACTGCGCGCCGCTGTTGCCGCGAGCGGCGAGGAAGCCGAGATCGTTCCCTTCTCCGCCAAGATCGAGGCGGAGCTCGCCGAGCTGCCGCCGGAAGATCGCGGCGATTTTCTTGCGTCGCTTGGACTCCAGAGCGCCGGACTGGATCGCCTCATTCGTGCGGGATACCATCTGCTTGGATTGCAGACGTATTTCACTGCCGGCGAGCAGGAAGTGCGTGCGTGGACCATTCATCGCGGCGATACAGCGCCGCAGGCAGCCGGAGTGATCCACACCGACTTCGAGCGCGGCTTCATCAAGGCTGACACTGTCTCATTCGACGCCTTCATCGCCGATGGCGGATGGAAGGACGCGCGCGAGAAGGGAGATGTGCGCTCCGAAGGAAAGGAGTACGTTGTAAAGGACGGAGATGTGCTTCTGTTCAAATTCAACGTCTAGATGATAGATATCCGGCGAGTCAACGATGCTGTAAGTCAGGGTTGATCGCACGTGCGTGACACGCCGGGATATCTGTCGGAGCGCGAGGCTCGGTTCATCATGACCGCGCTCGCAGTTGCTCCTGCGGAAGGGGCGAACATAGAGATCGGAAGCTTCAAGGGCCGCTCAACAGTTGGGCTCGGGACCGTTGCTCGCGTGCTAGAGCTGGAGCCCGTGCATGCGATTGATCCGCACACGTCGCCGTCGTCAACGGATCCCGCCTGCATGGCGCTGCGACGTCGTACGACGAGTTCATCGCGCACATAGAGCGCACGGCCAGCAGCACGCACGTCGTCCCGCACCGCGCATTCTCGCACGACGTCGCCGCGACGTGGAAAGGGCCGATACGTTTCCTCTGGATCGACGGCGACCATACCTATGCAGGCGCGCACGCGGACGTCGAGATGTTCAAGCCCTTTCTGGCCGACGGTGCAGTGGTCGCGATGCACGACGTGCTCGGCACGTTCGAGGGCTCGCTGCGCGTGTTCGTCGAGGATCTGCTCGAATCGGACGAATTCGGTCCCGCCGGTTTCAGCGGATCGATCGGCTGGGCGCAGTTTCGGCCAAGGGACGGTCATGCACTCGGACATCGAATGCGGCGCCGATTGCTCGCGATACTGGCTCGCCGATTGATCCCCGTCGCGCAGAGCGGGCGCAACCTCGCAGGTTGGAACAAGTACGTCTACAAATTCTGACGTCCACTTGCACCGCACGGAGATGTCAATACTGCAAGATTGATGAGCCGGCTCGGCGCAATGCGGCCGGATTGATCACCACACATGATCCACTCCGATCGCATCGGTGATTGCGGCATCCCGGGTCACGATTGGATATCCCAGCTCCGCTGCCGTTGCAGCGATCAGACGATCACCACGCTCGGGAATTACGAAGAGAGCATGCGCCCGCGCGACGATCTCTCCGGTGAGCGGAACTATCTGGTAGCGCGAAGGCGTCTCGCGTATACCGGTCAGCACCTCGTCGAAGGGCCGGTACAGTGATACCTTGCCGGCTTGGACTGACTCGCTGAGTTCGATGAGGGCCACCGTTGGAATGCACGCAACAGCCCGGCCCTCATCGACATGATCAAAGAATCTGAGCGCACGACGGCCAATCCGGCGTCTGTCGCCGTCGATCCACCAGATCAGGGCGTGCGTGTCGATTACTGCAATCTCCGGGATGGCGGAGGACATCAATTATCACCGTCACCACGGTCGTCGCTGAAAGACTCGAGCTTCGCGTTCCAAAGACCGGCCTGATGCTTCCGAGTCCCCGTGAGAACGTCCTCTGGATCTCCTACAATCGTGCCTATCCCACGGAGCGAGAACGGTGCACCGCCCACTCCGACGCGTGTACGCAGCGCCGCCATGTCGGCGTCCATCTTGGCAAGATCGCTAGCGCGCACGAGGACGAGCTGCTCGTCATACTCCCTGTGCGACAGCAGGACGCGATCGGCGCGGTGCGTGAGAACGTCCTCGGCAAGCTCAAAGAGCCGACCGCGAGCGAGACTTATTGGCATCGCCACCCTTTCGTTCACTCTGGGTGTCTCTGCTGGCTTCGCCATCGGAGCTCCATTTCGGAGGGGGATCAGCTACATGTACAAGTACGTGTACATGTAATCCTACACGGCCATCCGACCGCAGTCAATCGGCGGTCCGTATCGAAGCAGCTCCCGCATGGCACTATTTCGCTGGCTCACTGCGGCCACGCCGGGCCGGGGATGTTCGTGGCGTGCAGGTTGGTGGCGGGGACCAAGATTGGTTATTTTACTTGGCTACACAAAAACCCATCCCTTCCCTCGGTTACGGCAACCACCCGGGGGCGGTTATGACCACAAGGAGGATTGCCAGCACATGACTCGTGAATACGAGGCGGTGTACATCTTCGATTCTGCACTCGAAGACGCCGCCATCAGCGAGAAGCTAGGCCGACACCACGGCCTGCTCAGCCTCACCGAAGAGGCAAAGCTCGACATCTGGGGCCGCCGTCAGCTGGCCTACAAGATCGGTCGCCATGAGAATGGCTACTATGTCGTCGCGCGTTTCGCCGCCGACACCACGACGCTTCCCGAATTCGAGCGCTCGCTCAAGCTCGACGATGGCGTCATTCGCTATCTCATCAGTCTGTATGAGCACGAGCTCGGCATTCCCGCCGACCGCGTTGAAGCCAACGCCGCGCGCGCCCGCGCGCTGGCGGAAGAAGACGATGACGAGGACGAGGACTAACCATGGCAAGACGCAACAAGAAGGTATCGCCGGTTCTTGAGGCTGGAATCCGCTTCATCGACTACAAGGATGAGCGTTTCCTCAGCCGGTTCATCACCGAGAACGGCAAGATCCTGCCGGGTCGGCTGAGTGGGGTCGACGCTCGGCATCAGCGCCAGCTGGCGCGCGCGATCAAACGCGCCCGCTACCTCGCGCTTCTGCCGTACACGAGGAGTCAGGGCGCCTAGTCAGGCGCTCGGTCTATCTGTGTCGCGTCTCCTTGCACCCGGTTGGCGATCTGCGCTTCTGGCGCTCCTCGTCTTCCTGGTGCTTCCGGATTTTCCGAGCGCGTTGCGTTCGGTCATCCCGATCACGGAGACGTGGATTCTGCTCGCTACGGCGCTCGCGGTCTGCGCTGCGCTGGGCTGGTGGAATGGCGGCGGCGCCTGGTTGGCAGTGGTTGCAATTGTACTGGGCTGGTACGCTGCAATGGCACCGGTCGGCACCGGACCGGGCGAGTACCGGACGCTGGTTCACGGATGGACGATTCTGCTCGGCGCCGCCTTTGGCCTTGCGTCGCTGCTGACGCCGGGCGAGCGGTTCCTGATCAGGGCATTATCGGCGGTGGGAATCGCGACCGTGGTTGCGTTTGCGGTCGTGGTTTCCACACCCAATGGAATCTCGACAGTTCACTCGGTGATGAAGACGGAGTTCAACCGGCGCACTGAAGAGACAGTTTCGCAAGTAAACCAGATGGCGGCAACGCCGTTCTGGCGAGCGGCGGCGCAGCGGAATCCGAGCCTCGACAGCATGGTCACGTCGAACGTTGCGGATCTGCGACGAATCGGCGATCGGTCACCAAGCACGGTTCCGGCGCTGGTCGCCCTCGAGTCGCTTCTGGCGCTCGCAATGGCGTGGGTGATTTATCATCGGGTTGGATCGGCGACGCTCGGCCCGCAGCTGGGGCCCGTCAAGGAGTTTCGCTTCAACGACCAGCTGGTGTGGGGCATGGCTGTAGGCGCGACGATTTTCTTTCTTCCCGTATTTGCTGACGGGAAGGATGCAGGACTGAATCTGCTGGTGTTCTTCGGCGCGCTCTACCTGCTGCGCGGGGTTGGCGTGCTCTCGTTCATGACGCGGAGCAAGTGGGCAGCGACGTTGCTGATCGCAATGACGGTCCTCGCGCCGCTCATGCTCGGTGCTCTCGCGCTCGGAGTTGGTGTTGGTGATACCTGGATGGACTGGCGCGCTCGCGCCCAGGCGAATACATGATTGACGTTCAACAACGGAGTTGAGGTAAACATGGATGTAATTCTTCGGCAGGCGGTCGAGAAGCTCGGCCACACGGGCGACGTCGTCAGCGTCTCGAGCGGTTTCGGCCGCAATTATCTGCTTCCGCGTGGGATCGCGTATCTCGCGACCGAAGGCAACAAGCGAAAGATCGAGCAGGAGCGTCAGCGGCTGGAGAGCGCGGAGGAAGCACGCCGCGGCTCGGCGCGCGAGCTCGCCGACAAGCTGGAACAGGTTTCCCTCACCTTCTCGGCGCGTGTCGGCGAGGAGGGCAAGCTGTTCGGCTCGGTGACGTCGGGCGATATCGCGGCGCAGCTGGCAGCGCAGGGTCTGCACGTGGAGAAGCGTCAGGTCGAGCTTCACGAGCCGATCAAGGCGCTGGGCGTGTACCGCGTACCCGTTCGGCTCCACGCCGACGTGCATCCGGAAATCAAAGTCTGGGTCATCAAGCAGTAAAATCCGGGTCATGAAGCTGTTGGACGCGGACTGGTGAAAGCCGCTCCGTGGCCGTG
Organism: Gemmatimonadaceae bacterium; assembly: GCA_036554185.1. Classification (GTDB taxonomy): domain Bacteria; phylum Gemmatimonadota; class Gemmatimonadetes; order Gemmatimonadales; family Gemmatimonadaceae; genus Fen-1247. Next base: position 5,407 of record DATBNQ010000151.1, read on the forward strand.
CTTCCGCCGACCCGGGAAGATCGCGGGGGAAGCCGGACGATACGAGCCGGCGGCGATGGGCACGGCGGGACAGTGGGGATTCGAGAATACGATCGGGGGGCGTCGGGCCGTCGGCCCGCGTCCCCCAGCTCGTTTGGCCGTCCACCGCGTGTGACCTGCAACCCGCCCCAAAGAGTCAATCCCCGTTGGTTGGCTGGCGCACGAAATGCTGTTTCCCGTGTAGAATTATCGCCTTGGAGTATCCTGGCGACGTCGAGTAATCTGCAACCCCGTTTCTGGAGCCGAATGGCAGCCGCAACTACTTCTTCTTCTCTGGCAGCCGCGCAACGCGCAGCGGCCGTGTGTGTGGACGTCAAGGCAAACGACGTCGTGATTCTGAATCTTGATGGCGTCAGCGATATGACTGACTGCTTTCTGATAGCGAGCGGCACTTCCGATACACACGTCAAGTCCATCGCGGAACACGTGATGGCCGAGTTACGAAAGGAAGGAATGCGTGCGCATCACGTTGAAGGATTGAGCCAGGGACGATGGGTGCTGCTGGATTACGTGGATTTCCTGGTGCACATCTTCCATCCAACGTTGCGCGATTTCTACCAGCTCGAGCGGCTCTGGGGCGATGCCGAAGTTGTTCCAGTACAGACCGAGCATGTCACGGAGACGGCAAAATGACTTTCGGTTCGCGGGTACTCGGCGTTCTGGCGGCTGGTGCGTTGCTGGTCTCCGCACCTCCCGCGAGCGCACAGCGATACTTCGGCCAGAATCAGGTCAAGTATCGTTACTTCCACTGGCGCGTGCTCGAGACAGAGCACTTCCTGATTCACTACTACCCGGAAGAGCGACTCCCCGTGCACGATGCTGCACGAATGGCGGAGCGATCCTACTCGCGTCTCTCGCGCATCCTTGGACACCAGTTTCGCGAGAAGAAACCGATCCTGTTGTACGCATCGCGTCAGGATTTTGGGCAGAGCAACATCAACGGTGATCTTGGCGAAGGGGTTGGCGGTGTTACCGAGCCCATGCGCCAGCGGATCGAGCTTCCCTTCACCGGTGACTACGACAGCTTTGAGCACGTGCTGACGCACGAGATGGTGCACCAGTTCCAGTTCGATGTCTTCGCCGAAGGAAAGGCTGGGGCGAACCTCCAGAATCTGGAACAGGTAAATCCTCCCGGCTGGTTCATGGAGGGCATGGCGGAATATCTCTCGCTCGGGCCAAATCATCCACTCACTACGATGTGGATCCGGAACGCTGTCGAAAACGGGAAGCTTCCGACGATCAAGCAGATGACTGACGATCCGGATGACTATTTCCCGTATCGCTACGGCGAGGCACTGTGGCGTTACGTCGGCGAACGCTGGGGCGATGCCGCAATCGGTGAAATTCTCCAGAGCGTCACCACGTCCGGCCTGGATCGCGGTTTCGAAAAGGAACTCGGGATGAATCTCGAGCAGCTGAGCGAACAGTGGCGCGCGGCAACGCGCGAGCAGTATCTCCCACAGCTCGCGACAATGCAACGTGTGCGCGACTTCGCAACGCCACTTCTCACTCCCAAAATCACGACAGGGAGCATTTTCATCTCGCCAGTACTTTCTCCGGACGGCAAGACGATCGCGTTCCTGTCGAATGGGAGCGTGAAGAAGGGTGAGATCTTCATCGATCTGTATCTTGGAGACGCGAACACTGGAAAGCGCCTCAAGCGCCTTGTTCGCACAACGACCAATGCGCGATTCGAGGAGCTGCGGCTGCTCTATTCGCAGGGCTCGTTCTCGCCCGACAGCAAGAAATTCGCGTTCACTGCACAGACGGAGGGCCGCGACGTGCTGTCGATCGCGGACGTCGCAACGGGAAACGTCATCCAGTATGACAAGCTCCCTGTCGATGGGGTGCTCAGCCCGTCGTATTCACCTGACGGCAAGCACATCGTCTTTAGCGGCGTTGTCGATGGCGTCACCGACCTTTTCATAGTCGACAGCGACGGCAAGAACATTCGACATGTCACGAAAGACCGATATGGCGACCTTATGCCTTCGTGGTCGCCCGACGGCACTCGTATCGCCTTCGCGTCCGAT
>DATBNQ010000030.1:0-3833 GCA_036554185.1 Gemmatimonadaceae bacterium
CCGGTAAGCGCGCGAGCTGCCTCGATCACATCCGTCTGTGTGTAGCCGCCGTCCACCCCGAGCGTGTGCAGCTCCATGAGCTCGCGACCATAATTCTCGTTCAAGCCGGCGTGCTTCGCCGCCGCGGCCCGCTGCCGGAGCTGTTGCGCCTGCTGCGGATCGAGATTTCTGCGGACTATTATCGTCTCGATATCCGGAACGCGGTTGGCTCCGCGCGCGATTACCATTCCGCCCCGTCCCGCCGCGGGGAGTGTCGGCTCGTCCGGGTTCGCCCGACTCTGCGCATTGTCGAGATAAACCAGCATCGCTGGCGAGTGGGCAACCGCCCCAAGAAGATCACGGAACTTCCCGAGTGCGTGATCGCGAATTGTGCGGTCGTAGTCCGCGAGATAGTACGCCTCCACGGGACCCTTACCGACAAATACGTTGAAGTGATTTTCCCAGAAATCGGTCATCACCTCGAGCAACTGGCGGTTGCTTCCGACCGCTCTCGCTACGCGGGCCGATTCAATCTCACCAACCAGTTGTGTTCGTGAGCGACGAGCGTCCTTGAGCGCCTGCATTTCAGCGGTATCGCCAGGCTTCCCCGCGGCGGTGTCGCGTTTGACGAGGCGTGATTCGCGTTGCGCCTGGGCAAACTGGCTCGCCAGCGCGCTTTGATCCTCTTCCAGGAGTGGATATCGTGACAGCATCTGATCCATCGCGTCATCATTGATGCGCTCCGGGTGAAGCTGTTGGTCGATCCAGGCATCGACACCCATCGTACGCACCTTGAGCACGTCGCCCGGACGAGGCCCGAATGCCAGTCGGTTGAGTACCTGCAATACCTGCTGATCCGCGGTTTGTTCGCGCAGTCCCTGAGGCGTCGCGGAGCTTTGCGCAGTCGCGAAGGCCGGCGCGAGCAGCAGTGCACCCAAAACGCCGCACATCCCGGCGCTCACGGGAAGAAAGGGAATGTTTCTCACATCTCTTTGACGATCCCGCCCGAGCTCCGTTAAACGCCCGCTTTCGTACACTCGCCGGCACCCGCCTCTCCGAGAATGCCGGATGCCCGCCGGCAGAGTCTCCCTTTATGCTCGGCGGCCCGTTGGAACACCCCCAGGAATCCTAGATGTGGATCGATCGCCCCGAAACGCCGAGCGCGGCTTCCTTGACGGCCTCCGCAAGCGTGGGGTGGGGGTGCACAGTGATTCCGATGTCGTCGCTGGACCCCCTGAACTCCATCGCGAGAACGACTTCCTGCAAGAGGTCCGCCGCGTCAACACCGACGATGTGGCAGCCAAGTATCTCCTCGGTCTCCGCGTCCGCAACGAACTTCACAAATCCCTGCGTCTCGGCCATCGTTCGCGCTCTTCCGTTCGCCGAAAACGGAAACTTGCCAGTCTTGTAAGCTCGGCCAGTCGCCTTGACTTCGTGCTCTGCGAGTCCGCAAGTCGCTATCTCTGGATGCGTGTAAACGACCGCAGGCATCGACTTGTAATCCATGTGCACCTTGTGCCCCGCTATTACTTCCGAAGCAACGACTCCTTCCTCCTCAGCCTTGTGCGCAAGCAGCTTCCCGCCAACCGCGTCCCCAATCGCGTATACGTGCGGAATGCTGGTTCGCATTTCCGCGTCAACGGCAATCTCGCCGCGCTTGCCGAGCGCGAGACCGAGCACAGCTGCATCGATCCCGGTAAGCACGGGCTTCCGGCCAACCGCAACGAGCACGTAATCGCCTTGCAGCGTCTCCTTCGCCCCCTCCTTCTCGATGTCGACGAAGACCTTTGCGCCGTCGCGCCGGCCACCGGTCACACGCGTGCCCGCGCGGATCTCGAGACCCTGCTTGCGGAAGATCCTGTCCGCTTCCTTGATCACTTCATCATCCATGCCCGGAAGAATCGACGACGCGAGTTCGACCACCGTGACCTTCGCGCCAAGCCGACGCCACACCGAGCCCAACTCGAGTCCGATCACGCCACCTCCGATCACGATGAGGTGTTCCGGCACTTCCGGAATCGATAAGGCCCCGACGTTCGACAGTACCCGCTCCTCATCGAACTTGAAGAACGGCAGCTCGATCGGAACCGATCCGGTCGCGATGATTACATCGCGCGCCTGATACTGCGTGACCGTTCCGTCGGCGGCGGTGACATCGACGACATTCCCCGCGCGCAAGGCACCGCGGCCCTTGGCCCAGACGATCTTGTTCTTGCGAAACAGAAACTCGATGCCCTTTGTATTTTGCGCGACGACGTCGAGCTTGCGCTTCATCATCACGCCAAGATCGGCTGTCACGCCGTCGATCTTCACGCCATGTTCCGCGGCGTGGTGCTGAGCGAAGTCCAGATGCTCCGTCGATGTCAGCAGCGCCTTGGATGGAATGCATCCGACGTTGACGCAGGTTCCACCAAGCGTCTTGTCCATTTCGACGCACACGGTGTTGAGTCCAAGCTGCGCGGCACGAATCGCGGCAACATAGCCGCCGGGTCCGCCGCCAATGATCAGAACGTCACAGTTGTTCATGGTTCAGCAGTCAGCGCAGCATACCGCGGCAGAACTGCCCGGACATGCGCGTCCATTGATAGAAAGTTGAGAAACGAATCCGCGTCTGCGCACAGCGAGAGCGAGTCCAGTCGTTCCTGCGCCAGAAACCCCGCGGCCACGCAATTGCGAAGGTGGGCAATGAGCGGTCGGTAAAAGCCGTCCACATCCAGAAGCGCAATGGGCTTCGTATGTATCCCTATCTGCGCCCAGGTAAACGCCTCGAAAAATTCATCGAGTGTCCCGATTCCGCCGGGAAGAACCGCAATGGCATCGGACAGATCGAGAATGCGCGCCTTGCGTTCGTGCATCGTGTCGACCACGTGCAGCTCGCTGATGTGCTGATGCGCGATCTCGCGGTGGCCAAGCGAGCGGGGAAGCACGCCGATTACCTCGCCCCCGGCGGCGATGGCGGCGTCTGCCAGTGCGCCCATCAAACCACGGGACGCGCCTCCGTAAACGACCCCTATCCCGTTGCGAGCGAGGCACTCGCCGAGCTCCCGGGCAACCTGCACGAACCGCGGTGACTCACCCGAATTCGCGCCACAATACACCGCTACACGCATCAGTTTCTCACAATCCTGCAGGAAAGACTATCGTGTCAGTCAGCGGCTCGAGGCCGCAAACGACCGCACGCGAAACAGTCACTCGATCAGCATTGTTGCTGGATCTTCCATCAACTCCTTCACGCGGACGAGGAACAATACCGCAGCCTGGCCGTCGATGATGCGATGATCGTACGAGAGCGCGACGTACATCATCGGGCGAATCTCCACCTTCCCGTCGATCGCCACGGGACGGTCCTGAGTCTTGTGTAGTCCCAGTATCGCAACCTGCGGATAGTTGATGATCGGGGTCGACACGAGCGACCCGAAGACTCCGCCATTGGTGATCGTGAATGAGCCGCCGGTCAGATCATCCATCGTCAACTTCACGTCGCGCGCTTTCTTTGCGAGAGCCGTAATGTCACGCGAGATGTCGAGCATTCCCTTCTGGTCCGCATCCTTGATGTTGGGCACCACCAGTCCCTGCTCGGACGCGACTGCGATGCCCATGTTGACGTAGTTCTTGTATACAATCTCGTCGCCTTCCAGCTGTGCGTTGACTACCGGATAGTCGCGGAGCGCGAGACATGCCGCGCGGACGAAGAACGGCATGAACGAAAGTCGCACGCCGTGCTCCTTCTCGACCTTCTCCTTCACGCGTCCACGAAGCGCGGTGACCGCGCTCATGTCGATCTCGTTGAAGGTCGTGAGGTGTGCGGTCGCGAGATGCGACTGCAGAAGATTCTCTGCAATTCGCTTGCGCCG
>DATBNQ010000034.1:0-16476 GCA_036554185.1 Gemmatimonadaceae bacterium
ATTCCTGCGACGCGACGGGACGCTCTGGACTACGGACAAGGATGGAATCATCGCCGGTCTGTTGGCCGCGGAAATGACGGCCGTGACGCACAAGGATCCAGGCGAACTGTACAAAGATCTCACCGGGGACTTCGGCGACCCGGTCTACGAGCGAATTGATTCGCCGGCTACACCCACGGAGAAGACGGCACTATCCAGGCTCACCGCACGAGACGTCACGGTCACCCAATTGGCGGGGGAGAAGATCGACAGTGTCATTACAACCGCGCCGGGCTCGAACGATTCAATCGGCGGCATCAAGGTGAGCGCCGCGAACAGCTGGTTTGCCGTTCGACCATCTGGGACGGAAGATGTTTACAAGCTGTACGCCGAGAGTTTTCAGGGGGTGGACCATCTCCGGACCGTGCAATCGGAAGCACGGACAATAATTCAGGCGGCCTTGAAGAAGAGTTGACGAAACAGGCAACCTTTCCCTTGCCTGGAGCCGTCTCAGTAGAGCAGAATTAACCGTCGCTCCTCGTCCTCCTCACTCCAGGCCTCATGACCAATCGGCGTGATTTTCTCAAAAAGAGCGGCACCGCGCTCGGCGCGTTCGCTGCACTGAATCAGATTCCCGTCCTCAGGCCAGGCGCGGTTCCCGGTTTCCTGCACTCGGGAGCACCCCTCGCCTACATCCCCACCGACGACGAGATAAACGCTCTGATGGCCACTGCGCTCGGCGCGGCAAAGTCGGCGGGGGCAAGCTATTCGGATGTCAGGATCGGACGGTACCAGAACAACTTCGTCATAACGCGCGAACATCAGATCGTTCAGGTCGTGGATACGGACTCGATGGGTGCGGGCGTGCGCGCTCTTGTCGACGGTACGTGGGGTTTCGCTGCGACACGCAATCTCACTTCAGACTCACTGGCGGCAGCGGCGCGCGAGGCGGTAGCGATCGCGAAAGCCAATCGAATAGCACAGGATCGGCCGGTAGTGCTTGCGCCGACTCCAGTGGTGCAGGCCACGTGGAACAACGGCTTCACCAAGGATCCGTGGGACGTTCCCGTCGAGGAGAAGGCCGACCTTCTGATTCGCGCGAATACCGAAGCCATGAAAGCGAAGAACGTGCGCTTTGTATCGAGCGTCATGTACTTCGTGAAGGAGAATCGTCACTTCGCTTCGACAGACGGTTCCGTGACGAACCAGACTCTCGTGCGCAGCTGGGTCCCCATGCAGATCACCGCAATCTCGGCCGACCAGACCGACTTCCAGAATCGGTCCAACACCGTGCAGCCGATGGGACGGGGCTACGAGTACGTAGCCGAGGCCGACATCGTCAACAATGCAAGGAAGTGGGGTGAGGAAGCGTCCGAGAAGCTTACTGCAAAACCCGTAGATGTCGGTCGCTATGATCTCGTGCTGCATCCGTCACATCTCTGGCTGACCATTCACGAATCGATTGCACATCCGACCGAACTCGACCGCGCCCTGGGTTACGAGGCGAATTATGCAGGCACCAGCTTTGCCTCGCCGCCTGAAAAGATGCTCGGCAAATTCCGGTACGGACCGGAGTTCATGAACATTCAGGGTGATCGCTCACAACCCGGTGGCTGCGCGACGATCGGCTACGACGATGAGGGAGTCAAGCCTGAGGAATTTCTGATCATCAAGAACGGACTTATCAACGACTATCAAACCACGCGCGAACAGGCGAACTGGCTCAAGTGGTGGTATGACTCGCAAGGCAGACCGACGCGCTCGCACGGCTGCTCCAACGGCGACTCGTGGTCGAGCGTGCAGTTCCAGCGCATGCCGAACGTCTCACTACTGCCGGGCGAGAAGGATCTCGGTTGGAACGATCTCATCGGCGCGACCGATCGCGGCATCGCGATCATGGGCGACGGTTCGTTCTCGATCGATCAGCAACGGTACAACGCTCAATTCGGTGGTCAGCTCTTCTATGAGATCAAGGGTGGCAAGATCGTAGGCATGCTGAAGGATGTCGCATATCAGATGCGCACGCCGGACTTCTGGAATTCCATGGACATGATCGGTGGCAGGAAGTCGTACATGATGGGCAGCGCCTTCTTTGATGGCAAGGGACAACCCGGCCAGGTGAACGCCGTGAGCCATGGATGCGTGCCGAGCAGGTTCCGTAACATCAACGTGATCAACACCGGGAGGAAGGCATGAGCGACTACATGCGCGAAGGCATGCGCCGCCCACTCTCGCTGCGATCCAACATGCAGATCGCTCCAATGCCGGAGTCCGAGGCGCAGGCATTGATCGAGCGAACCGTTAAGATGTCGAAGGCTGATTCGATCAACGTGCAGATCGACGATGGAACGACGACGAACCTGCGGTTCGCCGACAATCGCGTGAGCACTGCAGGGCGAGTGCAGGATAGCAGCGTGGTTGTGGTGAGCGCCTTCGGGCCGAAGCATGCCGCGGTGCAGACGAACGACATCAGCGACGAAGGGCTTCGTCGGGCCGTCGCGCAGTCGGAAGCGCTGGCCAAACTTGCGCCCGACGATCCGGAGGCGATGCCGGAGCTCGGACCGCAACAGTACAAGTCGAGTGATGCGTACTTCACATCCACCGCTGAGGCCAGCGCGGATGAGCGAGCACGTGCCGCAATGACAGCACTCCAGCCCGCGCGCGCAGCGGGCGATCTCAAGGCGGCTGGCTATCTGGAAGTCCGCGCCCGTGCCGAAGCAATCGGAAACAGCAAGGGGATGTTCGGATACTATCCGTTCACTACCGCGAACTACACCCTCACCGTTCGTACCGCTGACGGAACCGGTTCCGGCTGGGCAGGCGCGGAAGTCAACGACTGGTCCAGGATGGACTTCGCCGCGCTCGGCACGCATGCGGTAGAAAAGGCGCGCGCATCGCACAGTCCGGTCGCAGTCGAGCCGGGCCATTACACCGTAGTGATGGAGCCGCAGGCCGTTGGCGATATCGTTCAACTGATCGGTTTCTATGCGGGTGCGCGTGAAGCCGACGAGGGACGCAGTCCGTTCGTCAAGGCGGGCGGCGGCAACAAGATCGGAATGAAGGTCGTCGACAGCAGAGTGTCGATCATCTCGGATCCATTCGATCCCGATCTTCGCGGTCAACCATTCGATGGCGATGGCCTGCCGCTTGGCCGACAGGTATGGATAGAAAATGGCGTACTCAAGCAACTATACTATTCGCGCTTCTGGGCCAAGAAACAGAACACTGTCGCGACCGGCGCGCCGAGCACGTTCAAGATGACTGGCGGTACGACCTCGGTGGATGACATGATCAAATCCACCGAGCGCGGCATACTTCTCACGCGTCTCTGGTATTTGCGTGAGGTCGATCCGCGAACGATTCTCTACACGGGTCTTACGCGCGACGGCACATTCCTGATCGAGAACGGGAAGGTGACACGTGCGATCAAGAATTTCCGCTTCAACGATTCTCCGTTGTTCATGCTCAACAACGTCGAAGCACTGGGCGTCCCCGTTCGCATTGGTGGAACGGAAGCCGGTGGTCCGATCGTGGTTCCGGCTGTGAAGGCGAAGGACTTCGACTTTACGAGTCTTAGCGACGCGATCTAGCGATGCAGCAGGGGAGTACCAGCCTGGGTGTTCGTCATTCCCGCGAAAGCGGGAATGACGAACACTGTCAGCGGTTGTCCATCACGCCGCGCATTACGGCGCCCAGAATGCCGCCCCCGACTGCGGCCTGGGTCTGACTCTCGCCCGAAGCAACGGGCGGATGGTAGTACATCGACTGGATACCGACGCGACCGGGCCCCGTGAACCGATTGAAAAAGATCTGGCCGCCACTCGCGAACAGCCCGGTCGCGAGGCTCTGCGTCTCGAGCTCCATGCGCACCGACGGATCCTTGTAGATCCAGCCGCCAGGCTCGACATCGATCTGCTCGCCGGGTTGAAGCGTGACCTCGAAGACATTGCCATAGCCGTGCAGCCAGACAATTGCGTCGCCATTCCGTGCGTTGAATGAATCGATGAACAGCCCGCTCTGACCGAACAGGATGTTGCCGATGCCGTTCACACGCTGGAATGTGAAGTCCGCCGAATCTGTCGCGGCGAGAAACTGATGCTCGCGCACGTCGACTGATTGGCCGCGGCTCAGGTGCAATGGAATGATCTGGCCGGCTCCGTCGCGGCTGAAGGCGATGTGTCCGGTCCCTTTGGCCTCGGTCATGAAAATCGGCATGCCGGATACGAGACGTTTGAACGCGCCGGAGAGTGACTTCACGCCAATCGAGACGGTCGGGTGCTTCCAGAGCAGAACGTGGTGCTCGAAGTAGACGTTGGTCGATCCGATCTCGACGTGCAATACTGGAACAAGCTCGCCTTCGAGGTGATACGTGACGCCGCCAAAGCTCTCATTGCGGATCGTCGTCGGATGCAGCTGCGGTATGGCCACTTGAGGGACCGGTTGGTGGTAAGGGAGAAAAACTCGTGCCCCAGGCGGCGGAGCGCAACACCCGGCGTGCGAATGGAAGTGTTAAATTTGCCGCTCGATCGGTATTCGCCTGCCACGGAGCCAGCATGACCGCTGTCGAACCGATTCACAAGCATCCCGATCGTGTCATCCATCTGGAAGACTCGCGGGCACGCCGGCGAGAACAGTCCGAGCTGGTGATGGAAGGGATTACCGCGGTCACGCTGTTCAACGCTGTCCAGACTGCGTACGACCATCACGAGCTCGACGCGTTCGTCGCGCTGAATGCCGCGGCTGCCGCTGCGCTCGCAGTCGTCGTCCTTCGTGGTGCGATCAGGATGCGGCGGAAAGAGGACGCTGCATCACGTGGCGCAAATCTGGTTGGTGTGATCGGCGGGCTCGCGGCGGTGGCGGAAGGGTTGCACCGCCTTCACACAGCGCAGTTCACTTTCGGACACAAGCATTTCGCGCTCGGCGTTCTTACCGTATTCACGGGTCTGATGACAGTTACGATCGCCGTGCTTGCCGAAAAACTGGAGCACCGTCGCGCGCTGATCATAACTGACGACGGAGTCCAGATGCGGCTCAACAAATTCCGACGGTTCAAAGTGGTTTGGTCGGACATCGCCGAGCTTCGATTCGACGCAAGACAGGCGCGTCTTGTAAGGGGGAATGGCCGCGCACACGTAGTTCCGTTGGGACGGTTGCTCAACCGCGATGAGGTGCGTGAAGCGCTGACCGAAGCAGCAATCGCGCGTGGCGTGCCTGTCAAATAGCGGATCTTACGCCGGCTACGCTCTGCGTCCCACGATTGCCGGTCCGATCGGTGCCGCGGAGTGAAAGCGGGCGGATTCCGGTGCGGCAAGCGCCCGCGTCACCGCTTCGTATCCCGCGTCGATCAATTCACGCGTCGCGGTGAAGGTGAATGACGGCCAGCGGTCCACAGCCGGCCTGATGTGCAGAGTGGGCACGCGACCGCGCGCGGCCTGAATCGCTGCGCGCTGAGGTTCGGCGAGTATCTGAACCACGCGCCCATGTATCCCCACCAGACCTTGTCGTTCCCACGCGGTGTCGTCCGTATTGATGATCTCGCTGACGTCGATCGCAATGATGCGTCGCGCGCCCCAGCGAATTGCCTCGAACAGTCCGACCATCGTCTTCAGCCCGCCGTCAACCACGATATCGTTATCTGGCAGGATCATCGGCGGGAACACGAGCGGAAGGGCGCCCGAGGCATAGACGGCATCGACGAGTTTGAGCGTGGTGTCGGCGCCCCAGCCGAACCAGCGCTCGTCGCCGTTGCGTAGCGATAGAGCGTTCACGCGCAGCGGCCGGATCAGCGATGCAAAGGTCGCCGGCGCGATGAGCCGCTGAATCAGATCACGATAGTGCTCACCGTCGTACAGCGCCGCCTGGGCGACGCCGCCGAGCACGTAAGCCTTGAGGTTCCGCCTGAGAACCGCGGGCTCGGTAACGCTGAGGGCATCGTACTCGAGTTCCTCTATCGAGGCGCCCGCGGCCCATCTTGCCCCGATCAGCGCGCCGATGCTCGTTCCCACGATTGCATCGATCTCGATCCGTGCTTCGATGAGCGCGCGGATCACCCCGATATGTGCCATACCTCGCATCGCACCACCACCCAGCACAAGGACGGTGTGCGGTGCTCCAGTCTGCGCTGGAGCCTGGGCATCTGCGGGACACTGACCGGCGATGGGGAAGTGCGGAGGCATGCGTCTAATTAAGTCTCGGCACCGCGCTGGGTAAGTCCCCGTCGATGGGCGCCGTGCGTATCTTTTACTGATGCGCAACTTACCCGCGTCCCTCGTCCGCCTCCCTGCGGCCCTGGCGATTATTTGACAGGGATGGCGCGCGAGTACCCAAACCGCATCCAGAAGGCGTTTGATGAAATTCGCTTCGGACCGTCCAGGACTCTCAATCTCCGGGAGTCGCTTCCGACGGCCGACGAAGCGCGCGCACGGGCCGATAGCTGGATCCGCGGCAAACAGGTCGAGCGCGCCGGCGAGCTTCTCATAATTACCGGCCGCGGAAGGGGGAGCGAGGGCGGCGTTCCAGTCGTTCGGCAGGCGATAGTCGCGCTCTTTCCATCGCTCCGGCGTCGCAACATCATTACAAAGTGGGAAGAACACACGGCCGGTTCATTCATCGTGACACTGGCGCCGATGTCGGCGATGTTCGAGGCTCCCAAGCGCCGGCGCGAACCGAATCTGACCCCGCCTATCCCGGAGTCACTCTCGGCGCTCTCGCCGGAAACACTCAAGCTCCTCCGCGATCTCGCCGTTGCGTCCCTGATGATGCTCGGCGTGCATGACTCCGAACGATTCATCGAGTCGGAGATGACAAGCAAGTTTTCCAAACTCACCGCCGCTGTTTCGGGCGCCGACGATCCAGAAATGGAACTTCGCGCGGCCATTCGGCACGCACTTGACGAACTGGACGAATCTGAATGACACTCTCGAAAATCGTTGTGGCTGCCGTTGCAGCCTCGCTCGCGTCCGCGGCCATCGCTTCGGCACAATCCCAATCAGGCATCGTCGGCTTCAGTAGTGCGGATGCACAACATCAGCGCACTCTGGAGGTGAAAGCCGCCAGCCTCGCGTCACCATCCAACGCGGACGCTCTCTCCCGGGAATTATCGAAAGAGCCGCACATGGCGGGTACGCCCGCGCAGGCGAGAACGCGCGACATCTTCGCCAGTGAGCTGATGAAGTACGGCATCACGCCTGAGATCCGCACGTACAGCATCTACATGCCGCATCCAACGAGCGTCCATCTATATCGCGTGTCGCCGAATGCCACCGAGCTGTCGCTCCCCGAAGGACCAATCGCGGAAGACACCACATCCTTCAGCTTTCCACAGCTTCTGACATTCAATGGCTATGGCGCAGCCGGCGACGCAACTGGCGATGTGGTTTATGTGAATTACGGGTTGATCGAGGACTACAAGACACTCGATTCGCTCGGAATTTCGGTAAAGGGAAAGATCGCAATTGCGCGATATGGCCGGTCGTATCGTGGAATCAAGGCGCGTGAAGCGGAAAAGCATGGGGCGCTCGCGCTGATCATGTACAGCGATCCCGCAGATGATGGATTCGCGACGGGTGACATCTATCCGGAAGGACCGATGCGGCCATGGACCGGCGTGCAACGTGGCAGCATATTCAACGACAACGGCGATCCAACGACACCGGACTATCCAAGCCTTCCCGGCGCCAAGCGGATTCCGCTGGACCAGACAGACCTGTCGCGCATTCCGGTGATCCCCGTATCCTACAAGAACGCGGCGGAACTACTGCGTGACGTACGCGGCGGCGAGCTTCCCGCTGGCTGGCAGGGTGGTCTCCCCTTTCGCTATCACGTAGGACCCGGACCGGTACGAGCACGCGTCGTCGTGACGACAGATGCGGCCACGCATCCATACAAGGACATCTGGGATGTGCTCGGTACGATTCGCGGCTCGGAATACCCCGACCAGCTCGTAATCATCGGCGGCCATCGCGATGCGTGGGGACCGGGAACCGCTGATAACATCAGCGGAACGGTAAGCGTGCTCGAAACTGCGCGAACCATTGGCGATCTCGTGAAGCAGGGCTACCGGCCCAAGCGCACGATCATCTTCGCGTCGTGGGACGCGGAGGAGTGGGGGCTGATGGGTTCCACAGAATTCGTCGAGCAGGACTCGGCGCGACTGTCGAAGAACGGCGCCGCATATATCAACTTCGACGAAGTCGCCACCGGCCCCGCGTTGGGAGCAAGTGGGACGCCGTCGCTGCGCCCATTCTTTCGTGATGTCACCAAAGTCGTCGCGAGTCCAACCGGAAACGGGAGCGTCTACGACGCGTGGCGGAAGAGCGACCGCATCACATCCGACACGGCGCAGCCGGCGATCGGAGATCCAGGCGGCGGTTCCGATTTCGCGGGATTCTACAACCACCTCGGAATCCCGATAGCCGATTGGGGGTTCGGCGGACCGATGGGCGTCTACCACTCCGCCTTCGACTCCTACCACTGGATGAGCAAGTTCGGTGACCCGGGCTACAAGTATCACGCGACCATGGGCGTCCTCGGCGCCGTTGCGCTCATGCGGCTGGCGGACGCGGATATCCTGCCGTACGACTACGTGGAGTACGCCCGCGCAATGCACGGGCTCACCGCGACCGTCGCCAAGAACCTGGCCGCCAAGCACTGGAACAGTGTCTCGCTGACGGCGCTCAATCAGTCGATCACGGCAATGGAGACCGCCGCGCGATCATTCAATACTGCCCGGGACGCTGCGCTTGCCAGCGGAGTCAGTCCGATGGCGGCCAAACAGACGAACATCCTCCTGATGCAGGTCGAGCGCGCCTTCGTCCGGCCGGAAGGGCTCCCGGTCACCAAGCGTGAATGGTTCCACAACGTGATCTACGCTGCGGATAACGACAACGGGTACTCGAATATCGGACTCCCCAGCGTCAACGAGGCGATCCAGGCCGGCGACCAGGCCATGTCTGTACGCGAAATAGCAGACCTTTCAGCCCGCTTTGAAAAGGCGGCAAGCATACTCGATTCTGCGGCGCGAAGCTTGCGAGCACCATGAGGTCATGGACGATGTAGCATCTGTTCGCCGAACCCCGCGGCTATCCCTGAGTGAACGGATCGCCGCGACACAGTTTGGCGCAAAAGCGCACTGGCCAGGCGGCTTCGAGGTGTACCGGAGTGGTACGGCCGCCGATGGGGTCTTCATCGTGCTCCATGGCCACGTAGTGCTGCGGAGCCCCATGAAGGGTGGGCGTGGATTCGTCAGCGGGATCGCCATGCCGGGCGAGACATTCGGAGCGGAGGGACTCGCCCCGCATGGGTGCTATGTGACTGACGCCAAGGCCGCTGACGGCGTGGAGACACTGCATCTGGGGGCGGAGCAGTTCCGGGCCTTCCTGCGGGAGCAGCCAGCGCACGCAATTTCCCTGATCGGTCAAATCATGGCCGAGCGGAGCAATCTCCTGGAGAGACTGCAGGAACTGGCGTCGCTCAACGTCGAGGACCGGCTAGTCTCCGTGCTGATCCGCCTGAGCGAGGACACCGGATTCATGGTGGATGACGCGACCCTCAAGCTGGACCCGTCGCATCACCGGCTGCTTTGCGAGATGGTAGGAGCGACCCGGGAGTCCATCGCGCTCGCCCTGAGCCGCATGGTCAACGGCGGGGTGGCGACGCGTGCCGGCACGTGCTTTGTTATTGATACCCAGCAGCTTGCAACCCGCCTGCGTGCGTCGCGGTACGACGAGCAGGCGCCGTTGCAGGTGGCGAAGGAATCCGCCCAGGCGCAGGCGCGCACGTAGGTGCGCGCGTAACTACTGGGTAGGTTCCAGTAACGAAGCAGCTCGAAATTCGGATCCAAGTCCCATAGAAGACATAATTCCCGGCGCGGGTCCGATCGACCTGCGCACCGGACACGCCCAGGCGGTTCTTCTCCTGCACGGGTTCGGTGACACTCCGCAGACGCTCGCATATCTGGCTCGGTACCTGAACGAGCACGGATTTGACGTTCGTGTCCCGCTCCTGCCGGGGCACGGCCGCAGCATGGCCGCAATGGACGCGTCGACCCACACCCAGTGGCTGGATTATGCGCGCGCGGAGTTGTACGCACTTCGCGCGCGATACCGATGGGTTGCGGTGGGCGGCCTCTCGATGGGAGGAACGATCGCGGCAATACTCGCAGCCGAGGTGCGTGATCTCCCGTCGCTTGTGTTGATCGCACCGTACCTCACAATGCCGCGATATCTGCGGTTGATATCGAGTACCGCGAACTACTGGAACGGCAGAGTCGGACCAATTCGCGCCGCGACGGCGCGGTCGATTCTGGATCCCGCCGAGCGTGCAGCGAATCTGGCGTATGGATCGGTGACCGGCCGCGGGATACACGAGCTCTCGCTGCTGGTGGGAGCGGCGCGTACAATTCTGGGCGAGATTGCTGCGCCGACGCTTTACATCCAGTCGGAGGGTGACAACAGGATCTCGTCGCAGTCGGCGATGCGCGCGTTCGCCGAGCTCCGGATGGAGACGAAGAAGCTTGTTCTGACCCGCGAGGGCGGGCACATCATCACCGTGGACTACGGTCGCGAGCGGGTCTTCGAGGAGATACGCGCCTGGCTGGGACTGGTCCCGGAACCTCGCCCCAGCCAGGGCGCCCGGAATAGCTAGTTCGAACGAAGCCAGCTATCCGGCGTGCGGTCGTCACGCGAGCGACGAGCGCACGACTCAAGCGCGACAGGGGCTAGAACTTCTCCTGCACAAATTCAGTTACAGCGGACGCGGCGCCTTCGGCAACATGAGTCGCCTGTTCCGCGATCCCGGTTACGACACGCTTGACGCGTGCACCGGCCGTACGAGCCGCCTTGCGAACAGCGCCCGTCTTGGCCGCGCGTTTACGAGTGGCCTTCTTGCGAGGCGCAGCCTTGCGAGCGCCGGCCTTGCGAGCCGAGCTCTTCCTGCGCGCTGGTCCGCGCTTCGTTGCCGACTTGGCTGCCGTGCGCTTGCGGCCGGTCTTGCGCGTCGCTTTTGCAGCGCTCTTACGACCGGTCTTGCGAGTTGCTTTGCGAGTCACCTTTCGTGCACTGCCCTTGCGGGCTGCGGTTTTGCGCGTGCTCTTTTTTGCCTTCGCCTTCGAGCCGCGCTTTGCGCCGGTCCGAGCACCAGCAGTGCGGCTCGAGCTCTTACGGGACGACTTCCTGGTTGCCATGCTCTACTCCGGTACGGTGTTAATTCGATTCACGTGAATCCAAGCAAGAATCGCGCACAAATGTATAATGCGCAAGAGTTTTTCGCGCAATTCACGCGATATCTTTCCGTGCAACTCATCCATCTCTGTCAGTCATTCTCGTTAAAGCGGGAATCCGTCTCCGTCAGTCATTCCCGCGAAAGCGGGAATCCATGTTGATCCATCATCCATCACCGAGTCGTTCGCTCATGCCGATTCACCGCAATCGATCACGCGCATTCCCCCAACCAACTTCGCGACCTTCCGGCGCATCGATCAGGATTGCGCTCATGACCGCGGCGGCGCTCAGTACCACGATCGGCGCGATTGCCTGCAGCAAGGGCGAGGGAGGAGCTTCCAACAACACGCCCGTGTCCGGCAGGATCTCGGTTGCACCTGCGCAGACGGGTGCCGACACGGATCATGCAGCCGCCGGCGCTGGTCTTCCAACCGGTTACAGCGCCGTATTCGACCACGCAAACGCAAAGAACTCGGACGTTTCCTATTCCGAGAAGGAGCCGGGTCGATGGGAAGTGAAAACCGGACCGGCGCACATCCTGTATTCCCCAGCCGATACCGCGGCCAACAAGTACAGCGTCTCGGCGACCTTCGAACAGCTCCAGGCCCCATCGCACCCGGAGGCGTTCGGTGTCTTCATCGGCGGCTCAAAGCTCGATGGCCCCACGGTCAAGTACACCTACTTCATAGTTCGCGGTGATGGCATGTACATGGTGAAGGTCCGCGACGGCGCGGACACACGCACCATCACCAACTGGACCGCGAATCCCGCCATCCCCAAACAGGACGCCTCGGGCAAGGGGCTTTACGGCGTGAAGATCGACGTCAGGGACGGCGTCGCGAGCGTGAGCGTGAACGGCGCACCGATCATTACGATCTCGGCGAAGGCTGCTCCACTCAATGGAATCGCGGGCGTGAGAATCAATCACAACCTGCATCTCATCGTGACGCCGGTAACTGTAATCAGGTAGCGATCGATAGCCGAATCCACGTTGAATCTCGGCATCCGGCGGAGTAGCATGTCGTCATCGCGCCGAAGGTCGGGATCCATGGACGAGGCTATCGGCCGGCATCTATGTCGGCATCGTGTCATCGAGACATCATTGGCACGCCGGCGAATCCTCGCGCAGCGACACACCACGCGGGTCGCGAAAGACAATCCGCATTTTTCGTTCGGGTACGCCTGCGATGCGTGGGCAACGTCGTCCAGGCCTCGGCCGTGGTTCCCGGCCTTCGGCGGGATGACGACGTCTTAGAGACGTCCTACACCCTGCGCGTTTCTCCGTGCGCCATCACCCATAGCATCTCCGGATCCAGCCGCGCCTTCTCCCACTCCACGCGCGTCAGTGCTGGCGGCTCGTCCATTGGCTCGTCCGTGAGCTTGAATGTTCCCCAGTGTGTTGCGATGAACCGGCAAGGGCGGCCGGCATTGGCGGCGGCGATGTCGGCGTATGCCGAGACAGCCTCTTCAGGCGCCATGTGTACCG
The DNA here is from genome assembly GCA_036554185.1 of Gemmatimonadaceae bacterium. Classification (GTDB taxonomy): domain Bacteria; phylum Gemmatimonadota; class Gemmatimonadetes; order Gemmatimonadales; family Gemmatimonadaceae; genus Fen-1247. Next base: position 12,685 of record DATBNQ010000034.1, read on the forward strand.
GCTGCATGAACCAGCGCGGATCGTAAGCGCCGATCGGAAGCAGCGCCGCGTCGAAGGGACCAAGCCGCGTGGCAATCGCCGAGAACTCTGGATGTCGTCCAGTGTCGCCAGCAAAGAAGATGGCGCGATCGCCGGCGCGAACCACCCAGCCACACCAGAGCGTCGAATCCCGATTGTTCGGCCGCCGACCGGAAAAATGCTGTGCTGGCGTGCAAGTGATATCGAGATCATGCGTCTTCACGCTCTGCCACCAGTCGAGTTCCGCCGTCACGGTTGCGCCGCGCGCGCGGAGCCACGAGCCGAGCCCAAGCGGAGCGAGCCATTCGGCACGCGGATGCGATGTGGCGAGCATGCGGACGGTGGCGCGATCCAGATGGTCGTAGTGATCGTGCGACATGATCACGAGATCGATTGGTGGCAGCGAATCGAACGGGACAGCCGGAGCGACGAACCTTTTGGGCCCCGCGAAGGTGACAGGCGATGCTCTGTTGCTCCAGATCGGGTCGAGCAGGATGTTGGTCGATCCAATCTGGAGCAGAAAGGTGGAATGTCCGATCCACGTCAGGACGATCTCACCGGCCGCGGCGTGCGGCGAGGGAAAAGTCGGAGCGACGCGGGGAAAAGCGGGTGCGAGTGTGGGATCCGCGCGTCGTCTGGTGCGCCGATCCCACACCCACTTCAGTACGTCACGCAGGCCGTGCGGCGTCGACCCGGGCCACGGGTTCCTGAACCTGCCCGTCGGGGTGTGATGGCTCGGTATCGGTGGCTGGATTGTGTGGTCGTTCCGTGGTTCCATGTACCAACATTAAGCGCCGCCACATCACGAACCGCTTCCGATCGAAGTTCATGAGCGGCAACCCAGGCAGTGAGTTGCCTCGGGCACTACCATGAGCCGGCCGTACGGAATACCCGAGCCGCAGTTGCCGCACACACCATAGCGACCGTCCTCGATGCGTCGCAACGCCTCGGTGAGCTCCATCAGTCGTGCGTGCGCCCTGCCGGTGAGAGTGACAGTGAGCTCGCCATCGCCGGCAGGAACGGGGGAGCTTCGCAGCGTCGTCCCATCCGCGCTGGCCAGAGCTTCGTCTTCCGCCTCACGTGCGAGCGACCGCTCGATGCGCGCGAGCTCCTCGCGAATATCCGCTTCGAGCTCCCGCAACTGTGCACTCGATATCGCTCCCGTCGATCTCATCACGATTCTCCTCTTGATTAATGGCAACCGATCGTCATTCCCGCTTCCAACCCCGTCATTCCCGCCCTCACCCCCGTCATTCCCGCGAAAGCGGGAATCCATTTGTCCAGAACTCCATCCTCTCCGCGCTTGGCAGTGATTGTCGCGCGATTGCACCGGCGCGCACTGCTGCCTGGTAGCGCTGGAACGAGATGCGATCCCGTCGCCAGAACTCTGCGGGCAAATCGATGAGCGCCCGTAGCAGGTCGCCGCGAAAGCTTCCCGCCGATGCAAGCGGATCGCGTTCGATCACGTCGAGCACCGTAGGCACGACGTCATTCAGATCGGTGCCGCGGTGCAGGGCACCCAGCAGATCCGCGTCGTTCTCAATGCACTGATTCATTTCTCTGATGGTTCCTGTATTCGCCGTGTTGTCTTTTCCTTCCAATTCCGTCGTCATTGATGGTTTCTGATTCGTCTTCCTTGCGGTGCGCCGAGCGTTGCGTTTTTCGATCGGAGACCGCTGGTGGTGTGCAGACCTCGATCGAGAATTTGGTCCAGAGTGCCTTCATCCTTGCTCCAGTGATTGCGTCTCGTGGGGGTTCGAGGAAGTGCATGGTGGATACGAAAAAACACCCCGCCAGGCTGGAAAGCGCAGGCGGGGTGTCGAGTCGGCGAGAGGAATCTCGCCTCTGACTGCGTGCCGGATCAGCTGCTGTAGCTGACCACCTGGCTTCCCTTCCTGCTATTGATTTTGGATGTGTCCGATCGCATGGCTGAGACGCGGTTGCAGCGCGTACTGCGGCGCATCATCCATCTAAGGTCGACTCGTTTGGGCGTGCGAACGCCGACCGGACGGCAGGCCATGGCTCGGCCGGTGCCGCAAGTCGGATCGATATCCGCGCGTTGAGTTGAGTTCGACATCAGGTGGTCTCCATTAAGCAAAAAAATCGCGGTGCCGATATCTGTGGGCACGGTGCGGAAGCACGGTGGGCACGATCAGGATGAACGGCGAAAACGCCGGACACGTCTGGTACTGGATTATCGGGACGCGAGTTTGATTTGTAGGGTAGCTCGGGGCGTGGGGGAAGTCAAGAAAGAGGGTGGATCCGCGCTTCGAAGGGAGGAGATTGCGCCTCGGGAAATTGTACACCGAGCCTAGACGGAAGTTTCATTGTCCATCCGGTCCTCCGATCGGTCACACCGTGCAAGAACATTGAACTCCATCCAGGAACAGCAAAAGCTGTCAACGGCGCTTGAAATTGGCGCGTTCCCCGCACACGCGGGGATGAACCGTTGGAGCTGTATCCACGTAGTCGCCGGGTCTCGATCTCCGTATGGATCGCGCTGACTCTCCTGCGTTGCCCAGCCAGTCGCCCGCCCGGCTGATAGCGTTCGGGCACACCCCAGTACGAAACGCTACGCTACCTACGCTGTCCCAATCCCCTCGAACTGGTTGATCCGCACAGATCCATCCGGGAATCGCGCAACGATATCGAGTTCCCCTCCCATTGCCTCAACATATCGTCGCAGCGTACTGACGTAGAGATCGGTGCGATGTTCGATTTTCGACACCTCTGGTTGCGTCGTATTGAGCAGTTCCGCGAGCGTCACTTGCGAGAGCGCGCGAGCGCGGCGCAACTCATGGAGTGGGAGTTCCGCCAGTGCAGTGGCCACCCGTTCCTGCACTCGGGCCCGTGCGTCCGGGGAAAGCTTCTTGTTCTTGATCTCTTTCCAGGGGGTCGTCTTCAGTTTACGTGTCATCAGAGCCTGTAATTTCAGTGGTAGTTAACGTGGTACTTTGAGTGGCGATACGCTGAGCATTACCCAATGCTGCCGAGGTGCTCGGCAAGAAGTGATTCCGCGCGCATCGTCATACGCTCGTACCACCGTCCGTCGCCTGGCTTGTCGCCACCTACGAGAAGCAAGGCGGTGCGACGCGGATCAAACGCGTAGAGAATTCGGTATGGCCTTCCTTCGTGTTGGACGCGCAGTTCGCGAAGCTGCCCGAAGCGAGTACCCTTGATCTGAGATGAATACGGCATCTTCAACTGCGGCCCCTGCGAGGCCAGCAGGCCAACGACAAACGCGACCGACTCTGCCTCAGCATCGCTCAACGACAGATACCACTCCTCGCATTCTTCGGTCAGTTCAATCTCCCACTCCACGAAGTAAATATACCTTAGAACCCATATTCTGTCAACAGAATGTTATTTCGTGCCCGTCTTTGCTACTACACCTGCGATGCACGTGCTTCCTGCAAGGCCAATCTGCTACGCTATTGGCGCAAAAGTGTGTTTCTGCACCACCCCCGCCACTCTCTCCCCCAACAACCTCGACGTCGTCCACTTCCCACCGAACACGCTCACGACGCGATCTTCAATTTCGATCGTCTCTCCCCGTCTTTGCGCGTGCGCGGACTTCCCCGTATCCACCAACGGCCTCACACCCGCGAACGTCGTCTCGATATCCGCATCCACAATCGGTTCCACAAAGAACGTATTGTACGCATCCAGCAGATACTCACGCTCGGCGGCACTGCACTCTACAGGCTCGTCGATCGTCTGACGCACTTCCGTCGTTCCGAGGAGCGTGACTCCGTGATGCGGCAACACGAACAC
>DATBNQ010000055.1:0-88170 GCA_036554185.1 Gemmatimonadaceae bacterium
TTCTCTCCGAGCTTGGAAGCGGCCTTCGCAAACTCATCGGCATACTCGATGCGTCGGCACTCGTGCTCGCACCAGACACAGGGCCTTTGCACATGTCGGTCGCGCTCAATCGCCCAGCGATTTCGCTGCTCGGATACACCAATCCAAAGCGCACCGGTCCGTACCACCGGTTCCACGACCTGATGATCGACGCCTACGCCGATCCGGGCGAGGATTACGTAGCAAGCATGGAAAACCGTCCTGGCCGAATGCCGCGCATCACCGTGGATGATGTCCTGAACAGAGTCCAGATCTGGCGAGAGCGGTACTCGCACGCGGCGCGGTAGTCGGCCGCCTGCGCGCGATTCTCATCCGTCGTTCTCGACCCGGCCTGCCGCTGCAATCGATGTCGTCCGCATGACTCCGCCAAAGTGGTAGCGAACGCCCAATCGCCGCATTAGTTCGACAAGCCGCACGAGCGACAAACCCATCACGGCGAAATAGTCGCCGTCGATCCGGCGAACGATCGTCGCTCCATAGCCCTGGATTCCGTATGCGCCGGCCTTGTCCATAGGCTCGCCTGTCGCGACGTAATCATCTATCTCGGCATCCGACAACTGCCGGAATGTTACGGACACATCATCCACGGAGGACGCGACTTCCCCGTTGAAGACGCATGCCATGCCGGTGACGACTGTATGCGTCACTCCGCTTAGAGCCTTCAACATCTCGGCGGCATCTGCCTCCGTCCGCGGCTTACCCATGATGCGCCCGTTCAGCACGACTATCGTGTCAGCCGCGATTATCAGCGAGTCAGGGTACAGCGCCGCCACGACCAGAGCCTTGCCCTTGGCAAGCCGTTCGGCGTGTACTAGCGGCGCTTCGTCGCCCACGATTGACTCGTCGATGTCGGCTGGCACCGCCGTATACGGTATCCCCACGAGCTCCAGCAACTCCCGCCGGCGCGGAGATGCCGAAGCAAGTACAATGCGCGGCTCCGTCATCCTAGAAAAGACCGACTTCGCCCTTCACGGACGCGATGAGCTTGGCGGGATCGTAGCCGATACCCTGCTTGAACACGATTTCGACGTTACGAATGTCCGAGATCTTCGTTGCCGGATTTCCGTTGATCACAACGAGATCCGCCTGCTTGCCCTTGGCGATCGAGCCAACTCGGCTCGCACGACCCAGGTAAGTCGCACCATTCAGCGTGCAGATCCTTATCGCTTCCTCAGGCGTGAAGCCACTGCCGACCAGCAATTCAACCTGTCGCTGATCGGAGTATCCCGGGATCACGCCACCACCGCCCGTAGGATCTGTGCCGGCCAGCAGCAAACCCCCAGCACGCGAGAACTGCAATTCCATCGCGCGATCCTTGGCGAACAACGCAGGATATATCGAACGCGTGTTGGCCTGCGTCGCGGCGTAGCGCTTCTCGAATTGCGCCTTGAGGATGGGATCCAGAACATCGAGTCCAGGGGGCATCGGCTGACCTGGCGTGAACGTCTCGAAAACGGTGAGCGTCGATGTTATCGCTACGTGATGGGCGACCAGATCCGCGACGAGCCCTTTGAATTGGGCGGCGTCGGGGTCGACCTTCGCGAGCGCCGCCATTCCTGTACCCTGCCCTGGGCACACATCGGGCTTCTTGTTATCTACGAAGTCAGTCGATACAAAAAAGCCGTGCTCGAGATCATCGATGCCAGCGGCTGCAGCTTCGCGATACGTAACCGAACACAGATGCCCCGTGATCTTGAGGCCGCGCTTGTGCGCCTCCTGCGCTGCCGCGCTGAGCTCGGCGCGGGTGATGTTCATGTACGCCTTGAACGAAGTTGCGCCCGCATCGGCCCAGAAGTTGACCATGCGCCGCGCGTCCGCGGCATCCTTCAGCTCGTACATCTGCGAGATCCCCAGCCCGGGCCCCTGCAGGTAGGGAGCAGTGGCATCTATCCACGGACCAGCTTTCTCACCCCGGTTGATCGCCTTTGCAATGTTGATCTCACCGTATCCACCAACATTGCCGCCGGTCCGCATCGACGTAACGCCGCCAGCCAGATACAAGCGCGTGAAACTCTCCGAAAGATCCGCGTAATGGCCCGGACCAGTCGGATAGAACAGGTGCTCGTGCATCATCACGAGCCCCGGGATTACGGTCCTGCCAGTCAGATCGAGTACCCTGGCATCGCTCGGAACATGCACGGAAGCAGCGTCACCAACCTCCGAAATGTTGCCGCCGCGAAGAATCAACGTTTGATCGTCGCGCGGCGCGGCACCGGTGCCATCTATCACGCGTACGTGGGTCAGTGCGACAACCGCCGCGTCGACGCTCACATACTGCGCGACGTTCGGACTGAGTGCCGGCTGTTGAGCCAGCAATGGAGGAACGCCACACAGGCTGTAGACTCCGAGCGCAACCACCGAGACGAGCGCGCCGCGGGTGGACGAAGACAGATTGAAAGTGTTCATCCTGAGAGATTACCGCGTCTCGACGACTCCGTCCACCCCGGGTCCGCGGACGGCAGGGGCAGCTTCCCGCTATCTCACACTACCGGGACCCAATAGCCGGACTGTCGATAATGAGCGTCACCGGCCCGTCGTTCACAAGCTCGACCGTCATGTCGGCGCCAAACATTCCGGTCGCGATGGGCGTCCCTGACTGACGCAGCTTCGCCACAAATGCGTCGTAAAGCGCCGATGCGACGTCCGGCGACGCAGCGGCCACGAACGACGGCCTGCGCCCCTTGCGTGCATCGCCATATACCGTGAATTGCGAGACTACGAGCAGTGATCCTGAAATCTCCGTAACAGATCTGTTCATTTTCCCGTCTTCGTCGGAGAAGACGCGCAGCCCCAGCAGCTTCTCGGCCATCCAGTCGATTTGATCAGCGCCATCGCCGTGGGCGAAGCCTACAAGGACAAGCAGGCCGGAGTCGATTTCGCCCACGACAACCCCTCCAACTCCAACCGACGCACGAAGAACCCGCTGCAGAACAACTCGCATTCACCAATCTCGCATTCCCGAGCCGAAGTTGGCAGCCCCGCTCCCGCCAGCCGCCCCCGATCTACATTTAAGATCACTGCACACATACCTCCCCGTCACCGATGAAGCTCCTCCGCGGCTATCTGCAGCGCTACTGGAAGCTGGTCCTCCTTGCCCTGTTTCTGGCAGCGGTGAATCAGATCTTCTCCCTGCTCGACCCGCTCATCTTCCGTTACGTCATCGATAACTACGCGACCAAGTTCCGGCAGTACACCACGATGCAGTTCGTCCGAGGAGTAAGTCTGCTGCTCGGGGCCGCGGTGGGAGTAGCGTTCGTATCCCGTGTCGCAAAAGCCTTCCAGGACTATTTCGTCAACGTTGTGACACAGCGTGTCGGCGCGGATCTGTATTCCGATGGAATACGCTACTCCCTGGAACTGCCATATTCACTCTTCGAGGATCAACGAAGCGGCGAAACGCTCGGGAAGATTCAGCAGGCCCGCCTCGATGCGCAGCGATTCATCACCGCGGGTGTGAACGTGCTGTTCACGACGATTGTCGGCGTTGTATTCGTGATGATCTACGCCTACAAGGTCCACTGGGCGATCGCGCCGGCGTTCCTGCTCACCGTTCCGCTGCTCGCGATCCTCAGCTCCGTACTCAGCCGTCGCATCAAGCGCGTCCAGGAAGTCATCGTGGCCGAAACCACCGCGCTCGCAGGCGCCACGACTGAATCGCTTCGCAACATAGAACTCGTGAAGAGTCTTGGTCTCACGGAACAGGAAGTCACCCGCCTCAACTCGACCACAGAGAAGATCCTCAAGCTCGAGCTGAAAAAGGTGCGCTACCTCAGAAGTCTCAGCTTCATTCAGGGCACGTGCGTGAACCTGCTGCGCACGTCAATACTGTTTCTCATGCTGTACCTCATCTTCGCGCAGCAGATAAGTGTCGGTCAGTTCTTCGCATTACTCATCTACTCTTTCTTCATCTTCGGACCGCTGCAGGAACTGGGTAACGTCATCAATACGTACAGGGAGACAGAAGCGTCCATGGCGAATCTGGAGACTGTATTTGCGATCCCGCCAGATCCGCGACCGGAGCACCCGGTAGAGATCGGGGCACTCACCCATCTCGCGTTCGATCACGTAACATTTCAGCATCGCTCGGCTTCGTCGCCGGCGCTTACCGACGTATCATTTGCGACGGAACGCGGCAAGACCATCGCATTTGTCGGCCCGTCTGGCGCTGGAAAATCCACACTCGTCAAGCTGTTGCTTGGCCTTTATCACCCGATGAGTGGTCAGATACTTTACAACGGAGTTTCCGGAACCGAAGTCGAGCTGGACGCGTTGCGGATGCGCATCGGGCTCGTCGCGCAGGACGCGCAACTTTTTTCCGGCAGCATCGCCGAGAATCTCCGCTTTGTTCGTCCCGACGCCACCGACGCCGATTGCCTGCGGGTGATGCACGAAGCGGCTGCCGACAGCCTTTTGAAACGCGCGGATCATGGCCTCGATACGTTGATCGGCGAGGGCGGCGTCAAGGTGTCCGGCGGGGAACGCCAACGACTCGCCATCGCGCGCGCGCTTCTCCGACGTCCATCATTGCTGATCTTTGATGAGGCGACTTCCGCATTGGACTCCATCACCGAGGAGGAAGTAAGCCACACCATTCGCGACGTCGCAACGCGGCGTGAGGCGATCACGATTCTCATCGCCCACAGATTGTCGACTATCATGCACGCGGACACCATCTTCGTGCTTGAACGCGGACACATCGTGGAGTCCGGTCACCATTCTGTTCTGCTCGAGCAGAAGGGGTTGTACTACGCCATGTGGCGGCAACAGGTTGGTGAGCGGCGGCCGGGAAGTGCCCCTGGCGTCCCGCACATGCAGCCGCCACTGGCGGTCCCTGCGGGCATCCACGGATGACGGACCGCCTCGTCCCGATCGCTTGACACACCAATTGGCAACCCTATCTTCGCGCTCTATCCGCAAACAATGAGGAATGCGATGCGCAACAAAATGGTGCTGGCGGGAACGTTTGTCTTGACCCTGGCCGCCTGTACGGCAAAGGACACTCCGGCGGCGACGAAGGCAGACTCCACGTCACCGGCTACCGCCGCAGCTACGGCGCCGCCGCCGGCGCCAAACGTCATCACCGTCCACGCCAAGGACTACTCGTATCAGGGACCGAGCCAGATCCCCGCAGGCATGACGACGATCAATCTCGTCAACGATGGTCCCAATCTCCACCATCTCGAGATGATTCGACTCGACAGCGGCAAGACGTTGAACGATCTCAAGAAGGCATTCGCCCTACCCGCAGCGCCGCCAGCATGGGCCGTGTTCACCGGCGGACCAAATGCTCCTGATCCCGGCAAGACGGCGTCAGCGACGATTGACTTGCAGCCCGGTAGCTACGTCATGGTGTGTCTCGTCGACATCCCGGGCGGAGTACCGCACTTTGCCAAGGGAATGATGACGCCAGTCACGGTCACCGCGTCGACAGGGCCGGCCGCGGCCGCGCCAACACCAAGTTTGACGATTACCCTCACCGATTACGCGTTCGACTTATCCACGCCGCTGACCGCAGGTTCCCATGTCTTCGAGGTCAAGAACGCCGCAAGCCAGATGCATGAAGTCGAGCTCATCCGCCTCGCGCCCGGAAAGACGATCGAGCAGTTCCTCGCGTTCATGGCGAAGCCGGCCGGGACTCCTCCCGCCTCCGCGGTCGGCGGTGTCTCACCCTTCACCGGAGGACCGGTCTACTTCTCGGCAGACATCACGCCCGGCAACTATGCCCTCATTTGCTTCGTTCCGGACGCGAAGGATGGAAAACCGCATTTCATGCACGGAATGACCAAGGCGATCACGGTCATGTAGGCTGAGCTGGTTCTCCCTTTTCGTCGGAGTTCTTCGATGTGGAAAGATTTCAAAGCATTCATCATGCGTGGCAACGTGCTCGACCTGGCCGTTGCCGTGGTGATCGGCGCCGCGTTCGGCGTAGTCGTCAAATCGCTCGTGGATGACATAATCATGCCGCCCATCGGCCTCGCACTTGGACACGTGGACTTCGCGAACCTCTACGTAATTCTGAAGGATGGCGTAAAGGCAGCGCCGCCATACGCATCGCTTGCTGATGCCAAGACGGCTGGCGCGGTGACATTGAACTACGGCATGTTCGTCAACAACGTCATCACCTTCCTGATCGTTGCGCTCGCGATCTTCATTGTGGTCCGCTCAGCCAACAAGGTGTACAAGAAACCGGTTGAAGCGCCAACCACCAGGAAGTGCCCGTTTTGCGCGATGGACATTCCGCTCGCCGCAACGCGGTGCCCGCAGTGCACATCGGATCTCAAGGCGGCGTAGCAGCCACTGCGACCTCGCCCGGAGCATAAGGAAGCCGCGTTCCGTTCGAACGCGGCTTCGTTTTGTCACGGCGTCAAGGAACCGGTCCCAACAGAAGAACTCATTAAGATTGCTCACGAATTTGTGCAGAATGCACAATTCCCCCTGACGAATACCCGGTGTTGGCCGTAATCTATGTGCCGACAGGCACCCACTCCGACGAGGCTTGATAGCATGACGAAAACCCGGTCTGTTACTGCAGGGATATCCGGCGCAGCGCTCCTCCTTACCGCCATTCTGACGATTGGGGCGGTACCCCCGCGACACCCCGTGCCGATGCGGTCTCCAACGGTCAGCCCAGACCTCTTCGCTGGCCTCGTTTGGCGAAATATCGGCCCGTTTCGGGCGGGTCGCGTTTCCGCGGTCACGGGTGCCATCGGCGAGCCGGGAGTCTTCTACGCCGGCCTCCCGCTTGGTGGGGTCTGGAAAACCTCCAGTGCAGGCCACACCTGGTATCCGATCTTCGACGCCATAAAGGACGCCTCGTCGGTTGGCTCAATCGAGGTCGCCCCGTCAGACACCAACGTGATCTACGTCGGAATGGGCGACATGATCACCGGCGGCGGCATCAACGAGGGCAACGGCGTCTACAAGTCGACCGACGCCGGAAGGACATGGACCCACCTTGGCCTCGACGCGACAAAACAAATTCCATCAATAATTGTTGATCCGACGAATCCGAACCTCGTCATGATCGCGGCCCAGGGGAACGTCCACGCCAAGACCGATGTCCGCGGAGTTTACCGCAGCACCGACGGCGGTCAGACCTGGACCAAAACGCTCTACGTGGACGACGAGACCGGGATCCAGAAACTCGCCCGTGCATTCGATCGCCCCAACGTGATCCTCGCCACCACCGTCCGGCACTACATCGCGCCAGGCGTGCCAGGTGCGAGCACGCCGCGCCCCACCGACGGAACGGCGCTGTACAAGTCGACCGACGAAGGCCTTACATGGACGAAACTGTCGGGTGGCGGTCTCCCGGACCTCGCCGGACGCACGTCGGTCGCGATCGCCCAGAACACGAACGCGCAGCGCATGTACCTGATCCAGAACTCGGGTCTATATCGCTCCGATGATGGTGGTGCTACGTGGCGCCAGATGGACGCATCCGACCATCGCGTCGCAAACGGACAGGGCGGATACAACTGCGGCGTGTACGTCGATCCGCAGAACCCTGACATCGTCTACATCGTAAGCACTTCGAGCTACATATCCACCGACGGTGGCAACACGTTCACAGGGTTCAAGGGCGCACCCGGTGGCGATGATCCGCAGCAGATGTGGATCGATCCCACCAACGGTCAGCGCATGTTCTTCGGCGAGGATCAGGGCGCGACTGTCTCGCTCGATGCCGGCAGGAACTGGAGTCCGTGGTACAATCAGTCCACCGAACAGGTCTACCACCTGGCGACGGACAATTCGTCGCCATACTGGGTCTACGCGACGCAACAGGACGCTGGTGCCGTCCGCACACTCAGCCGCGGTAACCTGGGCGAGATAACCGCGCTTGATTGGAGTCCAGTACCTGGCTGGGAGTGGGGCACAATCGTTCCCGATCCACTCAATCCGAAGATCGTATACGCGAGCGGCTCCGGCATCGTGAAGATCACGTACCCGAGCGAGCAATGGATCAATGTGAGTCCAGCCGCGGATCCGGACGAGAACGTTCGCACCACGAGCTCGCAGCCAATCATGTTCTCGCCGGTCAACAAGCATGAGCTGCTGGCCGCTTTTCAGTTTGTCGAATCGTCAACGAATGGCGGCGTGACGTGGAAGAAAATCAGCCCTGATCTGACCTATCCCAAAGGCGAATCGCCTCCGCCTGAGCACGCGCCTGCCGCAGCCAGCGGTGCAGCGCGCGTCCCACCGAACCGCAGTGCCATCGAGTCAATGTCTGCCTCGAGCGTTTCGGCCGGTACGATCTGGGTGGGCACGAACAATGGTCTCATCAAGGTCACGCGGGATCACGGCGCAACCTGGCAGGACGCGTCGATTGCCGACCTTCCCAACCGGGCTCGCGCCGACATCTCATCAGTCGATGCGTCACACCAGGATGCAGCCACTGCGTACGTCGCTGTGGATTACCACAGCATCGGTGATTACACGCCGTATCTCTACCGCACGCACGACTACGGCAAGACGTGGACGAAAATCGTCAACGGCATGCGCACGGATCAGCCGAGTGGAAGTTTCGCGCGCGTAGTTCGCAGCGACCCGGAACGACGCGGTCTGTTGTTCGCAGGCACCGAGAGCTCGGTCTACGTCTCGTTCGATGACGGCGACAACTGGCAGTCGCTCATGCTGAACCTGCCCAATACTTCGTATCGCGACATCACATTCCACGGCAACGACCTCGTCGTTGGGACTTACGGTCGCGGAATCTGGATCCTGGACGATTACGCAGTACTGCGTCAGGTGACGCCCGAGTTGGCAAGCCAGCCGGCGCATCTGTTCAAGCCGGATGAGACGATTCGCTATCGGCGCAACGTGAACGCCGATACGCCATTCCCGCCAGAAGTGCCGCACGCCCTTAATCCGCCGGACGGCGTCGTCATCTATTACTCGCTTGCGTCGAAGCCGTCATCACCGATCAGTATCGATGTCCTCGACGCATCTGGCGCGCTCGTTCGCCACATGTCGAGCGTTGCCGAGCCGCCGGTAAAGGAAGCAGCGGTGCCACCGGAGCCAAACTTCTGGCTCGCGCCTCCGTTTGCGCTCCCGGCCGAAGCGGGAACCAATCGAACGAACTGGGATCTGCGTTACGATGCCCCGCCGGCGCTGAGCCATAGCTACGAGATCAACGCCAACCCCGGACTGACTCCGGCCTCGCCGGAAGGTCCGATGGCCATGCCGGGTGTCTACACAATAAGGCTGACGGTTGATGGAAAGAGCTACACTCAGACTGTCACTGTGAAGAACGACCCGCGCTCGCCGGCAACGCTGGCAGATGTGCGGGCGCAGCACGACCTGCTGATGAAGATCTACAGCGGAACTCGTGAGTCATGGGACGGCTACAATCAGGTGGCCGCCATGCGGCCGGCAGTCGCCGCGCTCACGGCCGCGAACCAGCCTGCCGAGGTGGTTGCAGCAGCCAAGGCGTTCGACGCCAAGCTGGATTCAGTGGGCGGCGCGGCTGCGGGCGGCAGGCGCGGAGGCTTCCGCGGTGGACCACAGCCGCCGCCGACCTTTGAGCGCCTGAACGGCAGCATGGCCGGCCAGCTCACAGCCCTCGACAACGGCGACATGGCCCCCACCAAGGCGACCCTGCGTGGCTATGCCGAGAGTTGCACGCAACTGAAGACGACGATTGCGAGCTGGAAGACCGTAAATACCAGGGACCTGACGACCTTGAACGCGGTGCTCGCGCGTAATCACATCGCGCCGATCCATGCCGCCTCGGTACCTCTCCCCACGCCGGCGTGCGCCGCCGGCCTGTCGGCACAGGATCTCCGAACCATTGCAACCCATACAGGGACGATGGTGTCTCACTCGCAGGCTCGGGACGACGAGGAGGGCGACGACGGACCTGGTCCGCGTTGACCGCGGTACCAGCTACCAGGTGACGAGTCACGGCGAGTTGACGCCCATCACGGAGATATTGGATGGATCGGGACGTTATCAATTTTGGCGGCGTGATGCTGATCTGCCTTTGCAGCCTCTGGGCTCTGACGGCTATCGGAATCCGGGCTCGTCACAGCCTTCGCCGCCAGAAGCAGCCTGACGCCCTCAGGCCGGACGCGTTTGACGAACGATTCGCTCAGCTTCAGCAGTCGGTGGATGCCATCGCTGTTGAAGTGGAGCGGATCGCCGAAGGTCAGCGATTCAGCTCCAAGCTCCTCGCCGATTCCAGCCGCAACTCCGCTTATTCGGGAGATCGATGACGTACACAGGCGAGATTCACGACTACGAACCGCAGGGGCGCGGACACATGCATCGAAGCTACGAGGCGGCGAAGGCCGGTATCAGTTTTGGATCCGCGCTCGCGATCGCGATATCGTGGAGCGAACACCATTCCATCATCTGGGCGATAATCCACGGGTTTCTATCGTGGCTCTACGTCGCCTGGTACGCGGTGATGCGATAAAGCAGCACCCCCGCGTACTCTCTGTCTACTCTACGGTTACCGACTTCGCCAGGTTCCGCGGCTGATCGACGTTGGATCCGCGTTTCACGGCAATGAAGTACGCAAGCAGTTGGAGCGGCACGGACGCAAGAATCGGTGTTACGAGATCCAGTGTTTCTGGGATCCTGAATTCGTAGTCGATCAACCCTGTGAGCGATGGCTCGAGCCGGCTTGTGATCGCGATCACCTTGCCCTTGCGCGCCTTCACTTCCTGCACATTCGAGACGACTTTCTCGAACACCGAATCGTGCGGTGCAATGAACACGACCGGCATCATCTCGTCGATGAGTGCGATCGGCCCGTGCTTCATCTCAGCGGCCGGATATCCTTCGGCGTGGATGTAGCTTATTTCCTTGAGCTTGAGCGCCCCCTCGAGGGCGGTTGGGAAGTTGTAACCGCGCCCGAGGTAGAGAAAGTTCGACGCGCGCTTGAACTCCTCGGCCAGCGCTTCGATTTCGTCCGCACGATCGAGCACGTTCTGCACCTGCCCGGGGAGCGCGTGGAGCGCCTCGACGATTTCACGTCCGCGCACCGGTGACAGTGCACGCAACCGGGCTAGCTTGAGCGTGAAGAGCAGCAGCGCAGTTACCTGGCTCGAGAACGCCTTGGTCGATGCAACACCGATCTCCGGACCGGCGTGAATGTATGATCCGCCGTCTGACTCGCGGGCGATGGTGGAGCCGACCACGTTGACGATTCCCAGCGTCCGCGCACCGCGATGCTTCGCCTCGCGCATGGCCGCAAGAGTATCGGCCGTCTCACCGGATTGCGATATCACGATGCACAGCGTTCGGTCCGACACCACCGGATTCCGATAGCGGAATTCCGACGCATACTCGACCTTGGTCGGGATGCGCGCGAGATCCTCCAGCATCATGCCGCCAATCAGCGCTGAATGCCAGCTCGTGCCGCACGCGGTGAGCACGATGTTGTCGAAACGAAGCAATTCCTCATCTGTGAGGTTGAGGCCCCCGAGCTTCGCCGTCCCCGTATCATCGAGCAGACGTCCGCGCATCGTGTTCTCGATCGTTTGCGGCTGCTCGAAGATCTCCTTGAGCATGAAGTGCGCGTAACCGCCACGCTCGATCTGGCCCAGATCCCAGTCCACCTTGCTCACGTTGCGCCGCATCTCGCGAGCGTCGTTGTCGAGCACTCGATAGCCGTTGCGATCCAGGACTGCGATGTCGCCGTCGTCCAGATACACAACCTGGCGCGTGTGTGCGAGGATCGCGGATACGTCGCTCGCCACGTAGTACTCGCCTTCGCCAAGTCCAAGAAGCAATGGACTTCCCTTGCGAGCTGCGACAAGCTTGTTCGGATCGCGGCTCGATACCACCGCGATGCCGTATGTCCCCTCGACCTGCGATAGCGCGTCCATCACGGCCTGCTCGAGCGAGTCCTCGTAAGCCTCCTGAATCAGGTGCGCAAGGACCTCGGTGTCAGTCTCCGACACGAACTTGTAACCGAGCGCCTGCAGCTTGCTGCGAAGCAGCGAGAAGTTTTCGATTATCCCGTTGTGAACTACCGCGACGGTGCCGTCCATCGACACGTGCGGGTGGGCATTGCACTCGTTGGGCGCCCCGTGGGTGGCCCATCGGGTATGAGCGATGCCGACATTTCCGGATAGCGGCATGGCGCTCAGCACGGCTTCCAGCTTGGATATCTTGCCGGCCGCCTTTCGAGTTTCGACCCCGTTGCCGTTCATCACGGCAACGCCAGCCGAGTCGTAGCCCCGGTATTCGAGTCGCTTCAACCCTTCCAGAAGAAGCGGGCTCGCACCCTTGTCACCGATGTAGCCGACTATTCCACACATGCAATAAGTCTGTCGTTTGGGAAATACTTTCCTGAATGGGCCAGCTGCCGCATGCAGCCCAATTTAGAAGCCGGGAGCATACCGGGCTATGCCGAAACGCGAGTGGGCGGAAAACCGGTTTCAGGCCGGCTTTCCGCCCACTCGCAACCTGGTCGGACAATTGTAGGTTTCGACCCGCCTATGGCTTGGCTGGAGTCGAGGACACAGGCCGGGGCGGCGCCGGTGGCGCCGGTGGGACCCGCATCGACTCCCGCACCGCTCTCTGCTGGGTTTCGTTTTGGGGCGCCTGTCTCATCGCCGGTGCTGGAGGCAATTGTGGATTCGGAGAAAGCCGCGGATTCGGGGCGAGTTGCGGCGAGCCGGCAACGACCGGCCCATCTCGCGGGGCACGGCCCCTGATCTCCGGGTGTTCCGCGTAATCCCCGGAGTGCCTCCGTTCGGCGTGTCCGCCGATTATCTCGAGCTGGACTCCCGGACCCACCGTGACAGCCGGCTGGGCTGGCTGCTCATCGCCGTTGGCGGCCGTGTACATCACCCGCTGTGCGGCACCTTCGCGGGCAATTGCTGCGCGACGGTCCGCGTCACTCACTCGCTTGCCGACGATTGTCGGGAGGATAGTCGGAGATTCGGAGCCCACCACGAGATTCGCTGCGCCACCCGTCGCTACCGGTGCGGCAGCTGCCGCAGACGCCGACGCGGTCTGCTGGACGGGCGGTTTCGGCGCGCTCGGCCGAACTCGCACGTCACCCGGGCAACCCGGAAATGGATAGTTGTAAGGCACCGCCGCAGTGCTGCCGTTGGCGCATACCCTCATCATGTACTGACTCCGCGCCATCGAGGATCGACTATTGGAACTGAGTGACTGCTCCGTCGTCCCCCTTGGCCACAGTGTGTACACATCGGAATCCCACGACTGATCATCCCCGAGTGCGATCGCGTTGTTCACGATCGCGTCAAACGCAACATCCGCGTAGAACGAGCGCGAATCGTTCACGCCAACTGCGGAAGCAAGGCGCATGGGACGGTGGACATACCGCGCAACATCAAGTGGATGACGCGACGCGATTACATAGAGATAGGCGGGTCCGTCCAGCTTCGGACCGAGTACGACGTTGTACGCGTCGTTGTCGAACGATCCTCCGATGAGCTCATCGACGTTGTACCCCGCGCGCTGAAGCCGCTCCGAAGCATTGATCAGAGGATAGAGCAGTCGCACACCAGATCCCGGATATACAATAAACGCGGCAACGTACGCCGGTTCGCTCAACACGTAGCGCAGTGGTTCGTGTGTCCGCGGTGACGGCGGCAACAACAGTACCTTTACACCGCGTTCGGAAGCGTTGGCAAACTTGTCGTTCGCACTGGTCTGCGCAGAAAGCGCGGTGGCCAACATGGAGACGCCGGCGATAAGGACTGTCTTCCTCATAACGACCTCTTGCGTGGGTTCAGCTGCAGTAGCTCCCGTGCATCCCGCGTGCCCCGGCGGTCAATCACCTGCGTAAATAATACGGCCCATCACGGGAAACGCTACAACAAATTCACGATGTGATAATCGCTCACGCTGCTGTCAGTCTCTCGACAGCTTCGCGGCCTGCGAGAATCATCGCTTTTGCAGCGTCCGCAGTCGGCGCCTCGGCGATCACACGCACAATTGGCTCGGTCCCTGACGGTCGTACGTGCAACCAGCGATCGGACCATGAAAGTCGCATTCCGTCCTGTGTATCGACATCCGCGTCGGGGAAAGTGGTGCGCAGAATCCTGTATACCGAATCCAGTGGCGCGGAGGGAAGATCGAGTTTGTCCTTCACGATCGAGTAGCGCGGATAGTCGCTCACGATGGCGGATAGAGAGCGGTCTTCCTGATGCAGCAACTGCAGAATCAGCGCAACACCGACTGGCGCATCGCGGCCGAGGTGCATCTCGGTAAGGATTACACCGCCGTTTCCCTCGCCGCCAATCGCTGCACCCTCGCTACGCATCCGAGTGGCGACGTTCACCTCACCCACTGGTGCACGCACGACTGCGCGACCTGCACGTTCGGCGACGTCGTCGACGATTCGGCTCGTTGAGAGATTGGTTACCACCGGTCCGTCGCGATGCCCAAGCACCACGCTCGCCGCCAGAGCAAGAGTGTAATCCTCTCCGATTGCCCTGCCTTCGTCCGACACGAGTGCGAGGCGATCGACATCCGGATCGACAGCGAAGCCGACTGCGGCGCCGCATTTCTTCACCAGCGCCTCGAGTTCGCCAAGATTCTCCGCGACCGGTTCCGGGGGACGCGGAAACCGGCCGTCCACTTCCATGTTGATACCGGAAACGATGCAGCCGAAACGGTCGAGCAGAGTCGGCATGAACCGTCCGCCCGCTCCGCGAACGCAGTCGAGCGCTACATGAAACCTTCGCGCGCGAATGCCATCTACGTCTATGAAGGGAAGCGCCAGTATCGCGTCGATGTGTCGTTGAATCGCTGCGTCGTCGGTCTCAACTGTGCCGATGCGGTCCCATGTCGCTCGCGCGAAAGGAGATTCGACCACTGCGCGCATCTCACGCGCTTCGTTGCCATCCAGGAACAAACCGGATGGTCCGATGAACTTGAGCGCGTTCCATTCGATCGGATTGTGGCTCGCCGTTATTCCGAGGCCGCCAGCTGCGTGATGGTGCTCCACCGCAAGCTGAATCGTTGGCGTGGGAACGATGCCCAGGTCGATGATATGCGCCCCAACACTCTCCAGTGCGGCGATCACGGCGTGATGAAACATCGGGCCGCTTACTCGACTGTCGCGTCCAAGCACGATCACCTGGCTGTCCGCGGCGCGGGACAATGCCCAGTGACCAAAACCCGCCGCAAACTTGCCGACGATCTCGGGAGTCAACGCTTCACCGACGCGCCCGCGCACGCCGGAGACACTTACCATCAGGCCAGGATAATCCATTGGGCAGAAAAAAGCTGATGCCCGCGCGGAACGCACGGGCATCAGCCAAATCTACGCTGTCCTGCGGCGAATCGAAGGCTTACGCAGCGGACAACGATTATGTCGCCAGCCGCTCGCGGCGAATCACGTTGATAAATGCCGTCGCAAGTTCGGGATCGAACTGAGTTCCCGCACACCGCGCGATCTCGCTGATCGCGTCGTCCGGCGACATGAAGCGACCTCGGCGATACGCGCGACCGCTCGTCATTGCGTCGAACGCGTCGGCGACTCCCGCTATCCGGGCTTCCACGGGAATGTTCATCCCGGCAAGTCTGTCGGGAATCCCGCGCCCGTCGAAGCGCTCATGATGCGATCGGACAATGCTGAGGGCCACCGGTTCCTCGCCGAGGAGTGGCGAAAGAATCTGCCAGCCGAGCATCGGATGCGTCATGATGTGCTGGTACTCCTCGTCGGTCAGCGGTCCTTCCTTGTTGAGAACCGCCTCCCGAACGCCGATCTTGCCGATATCGTGGACCTGGCCGCCCAACTCTATCTGCCGCACCATCGACTCGGCCAGTCCGATCTCGCGGGCCAGGAGCGAGGAGTACTGGCTCACCCGGATCGAGTGCCCCCGGGTGTACTGGTCCTTCACCTCCAGCGCCTGCACCAGCGCCTGCACGCCGCCCAGGAACAATTCCTCGAGCCGGCGGGCCTGGGCGGCTACAAGACGCTCCAGCCCGGTCTGATAATCCCGGTTTTCGAGGATTAGCCGGCGCTTCTCCATCGCCTGCCCCACCCGTGCCAGCACTTCCTCCAGATGGAACGGTTTGGTCAGATAATCCATCGCCCCGTTGGCCAGGCAACTGAGGGCCAGCTCGACGTCCGCAACGGCGGTGATCAGGATGACGGCAAGATCCGGGTACTTGGCTCGCGACTGCCGAAGGAGCTCGATGCCGTCCATACGGGGCATCCGAAGGTCGCTGAGCAGCAGGGCAGCCGGAACCGTCTCCAGCCGCTCCAGAGCTTCGACCCCATCCGACGCTTCCAGACAGGTGAAACCGTCGCTCGTCATCAGCCTGACGAGCACCTGCCGTAGCCGCGGCTCATCGTCCGCAATTACACAAAACATGGGCGCGGGCGCCGTCACGTCATGATCTCCCTCATATTTCCAAGACGAATTCTAGCCTCCGATCCAACCACCTGCCATGACGAAGATCTTCGACGAAGACATGTCCGCTGCCTTCGGGACCCGCGCAATTCACGCCGGACAGCGCCCGGACCCGCTTTCTGGTGCGATAATGACTCCCATATACCAGACGTCCACTTACGTGCAGGAAGCCCTCGGAGTGAACAAGGGCTACGAGTACGCGCGTGGCAAGAATCCAACACGGGAGGCACTCGAGCGCAATGTCGCAGCCCTGGAAGGCGCCCGGCACGGGTTTGCCTTCTCCAGCGGCATGGGATGCCTCGACTCGATAATGAAACTCTTCAAATCGGGAGATCATTTCGTCGTTGGTGAGAATGTCTACGGCGGCACCTACAGACTGTTCGACAAGATACTCCGCAACTACGGAATGACATTTACGTACGTGGACACACGCGATCCGCAGCTGATCGCTGACGCGTGCACGAGCGCTACGGCGGCCATAATCGTCGAAACGCCGACCAACCCGCTCATGCGGCTTACCGACCTACGCGCCGCGGCGGATATTGCCCACTTGCATCACGCGCTCCTCATCGTCGACAATACCTTCGCGTCGCCATACTTTCAGCAACCGTTCTCGCTCGGCGCCGACATCGTGTGGCATTCGTCCACAAAATATCTCAACGGCCATAGCGACATGGTCGGCGGAATCGCCCTCGTCAATGACGACGATCTCGCGGCCCGCGTGCAGTTTATTCTGAACGCGTCGGGCGCAGTACCGGGCCCGATGGACGCGTGGCTCGTCCTGCGCGGTACCAAGACGCTGCATCTGCGCATGGAACGGCACGACAGCAACGGCCGCGCAATCGCGGCATGGCTTGCCGACAAGGTCGGTGAGAAGAACGTGTTCTATCCGGGCCTGGAATCGCATCCGCAACACGCGCTCGCAACCAGACAGATGTCCGGTTTCGGCGGCATGATTTCCGTGGAAACCGGCAGCCGCGAGCGTGCTGCGCGTGTGCTGAACCGCGTGCATGTCTTCTCGCTCGCCGAATCGCTTGGCGGGGTCGAGAGTCTCATCAATCAACCCGCCGAAATGACGCACGCATCCGTGGAGCCTGCACGGCGCGCTCAGCTCGGGATCACCGACGGGCTCGTACGACTGTCGTGCGGTGTCGAAGATGTAGGCGACCTCATTGCGGACCTCGACCAGGCTCTCAAATGACCGACTCCCTTCCCGTACCAGCGCCGTTCACTCGTCGCACACTCACCCAGATAGCTCCCGTAGCATGGGAGCATCCGGCCGATCGCGCCGCCCTTCAAACACTGCGTGCGATTCCAGGACTGGACGAGCTCGTACGAAAGGTCATGAGCTTTCTCGGTGAGCGCGGCGTCCGCCAGCTTTTCACCGCTGATTCCGTGCGCGTCAACGAACGGCAGCGACCGAAACTTCACGCGCTTTATACCGAGGTTCTCGAGACGCTGGATTGGCCAGAGCGCCCTGATCTGTTTGTCACGCAAACACCTTTCGTCAATGCGATGGCGGTCGGCTTCGAGAAGCCATTTATCGTCGTCCACACTGGCGCGCTCGGGATGCTCGCGGAACCCCAACAACGTGTGCTGCTCGGACACGAAGTGGGCCACGTGATGAGCGGCCACTCCACGTACTCGACTCTTGCACTGCTGTTCCTGTCGTTCGGATTCAATGCGATTCCCGGACTCGGACTCATCGCACTCCCAATTCAGCTCGCGCTGCTCGAGTGGTACCGCAAGGCTGAATTCTCGGCCGATCGCGCAGGACTCCTCGCGTCACAGCAACCACTCGAAACGATGCGCATGTTCCTGCTCTTCGCCGGCGGCACGAGCGATGCCGATGAAACCAGCCTCGATGAGTTCCTGGTC
This sequence comes from Gemmatimonadaceae bacterium, assembly GCA_036554185.1. Lineage (GTDB taxonomy): Bacteria > Gemmatimonadota > Gemmatimonadetes > Gemmatimonadales > Gemmatimonadaceae > Fen-1247. The sequence continues at coordinate 18,267 of DATBNQ010000055.1, forward strand.
CAGGCACAGCAGTACGAGAGCGACACGGGGGCGGTCAATCTTCTCTTCAAGCTGCTCAACGTGGCTGGCCGCACGCACCCGTTCAACACGGTCCGCGCCGCGGAGCTGCAGCGCTGGATTCAGACCGGCGGTTATGACACCATCATCGGCGGAGAATACCCCCGTCGCGGACCCGGCGCGGAACGCCCTCTCACCGATGATTATGCGGACGCGGCGGATTACTACGGCGATAAGGTGAAGGGAATGATGAACCAGATGGCAGATGCTGCACGGCGCGCGACCGACACGATGAACAACGCATTCCGCGACGAATCAGAGTGAAGGTTCTGATAGTCGGCGGTGGCGCGAGAGAGCACGCGATCGCCTGGAAACTGCTGCAGGATGATCCGACACTCGATCTGCTCGCCGCACCCGGCAATCCAGGCATAGGTACGCTCGCGCGTTGTGTTGCGATCGACGCAGACGACGTTTCGGGGCTCCTCGAACTGGCACGCACGGAAGGAGTGGGTCTCACCGTAGTCGGCCCCGAAGCACCGCTCGATGCCGGGATAGTGGATCTCTTTCGAGCCAATCGGCTGCCTATTTTCGGGCCGACGAAGGGCGCGGCGCGCATCGAGACGTCGAAACGCTTCGCGAAGGACCTGATGGTCCACGCCGGCGTCCCGACGGCGCACGCAAGTCACCACACCTCGGTCGAGACTGCGTTGAGTGCGGCGCATGCGATCGGCGCTCCGGTTGTCATCAAGGCTTCCGGACTCGCCGCGGGCAAGGGCGTGGTGATCGCGTCGACAATGGCCGAGGCCGAGCGCGCGATCAGGGAGATGCTCGAACGCCGGACATTCGGAGACGCCGGCAACGAGGTTCTCGTCGAGGAGTTCATGGAGGGCGAAGAAATTTCCGTCTTCGCAATCTGCGACGGCGAACACTCGCGACTCATGGCCGGTGCTCAGGATCACAAGCGACTGGAGGACGGAGATCTTGGCCCGAACACCGGCGGTATGGGCGCGTATTCTCCCGTCTCGCTCGATACGCCGACTTTGCAGGAATTCGTCAAGGTGCGAATTGTGGATCGCGTCCTTGCAGCATTGAGGGACGAGGGTCATCCGTTCACAGGCCTGCTCTACGCAGGCCTGATGCTCACATCACGCGGGCCGATGGTGGTCGAGTTCAACTGCCGGTTTGGTGACCCTGAAACCCAGGCGCTGTTGCCGCTCATGGCGAGTTCGTTGCTCGAACCGATTCTCACCGTTGCGCGGGGTGAATCGCTGATGAACACACCGGAATTCGAGTGGCGCGCCGAGTCCTGCGTCACGACGGTGCTCGCCGCCGCCGGATATCCGTCGCATGTGCGAAAGGGCGATCCGATCTCGTTTCCGCCACCTGAGGACGGCGTATACGTTTTTCACGCCGGAACCCGTCGTACCGATGACGCCGATAACGATGAGTCAGGCGATCCGCGCGTGGCGACGAACGGTGGTCGCGTGCTATCCGTCAGTGCCGTGGCACCCACTCTCCACGCCGCTGCCGCGATGAGTCGCCACTACGCGGAACGCATCACCTTCGCCGGAAAGCAGATGCGTCACGATATCGGATGGCGCGAGCTGTACAGAGGCCTCCGCAATAGCGACGACACCGGCCGCGATGCCTGAGCTACCGGAGGTCGAGACGATCGCTCGCGGCGTCAACACCGCCGTTGCCGGCCGCACAATCGAGGCAGTTGGTGTGCCGCGACCCGATGTGTTGCGCGAGGCTACCGCACGTACGTTCGCCAAGCGGATCCGTGGGACCCGAATCACCGAGTCACGACGACGCGCCAAACATATCGTGATCTCACTGGATAGCGGCGACTCGCTCGTGGTTCAGCCGCGCTTTACAGGCGCCCTCCTGGCAACACGAGCCAGCAACCTCACGGACTACGACCGTACCTACATCGCCGTGCTTCTCGGACTCGACTCCGGCTACGTCCTCGCGTACCGCGACGTACGGCGCCTCGGCACCGTTTCCCTGATGGACCCTGAGAGGCTGGAGGAGTACTTTGGCGAGCTGGGCGACGAGCCGCTGGAAGAGGGATTTACCGGCGATCGTCTTTCGGATATTCTTCGGGCGTCACGCCAGCCCGTAAAGAAGGTCATCATGGATCAGTACAAGGTTGTCGGCGTCGGCAACATCTACGCAAACGAAGCTCTGTGGCGCGCCGGCATCGATCCCTCGCGAGCATCCGATAGGATAACGCCAGACGAGGCCTCTGATCTGCGTGACGCGATTGTGGCCGTGCTGAAGGACGCCATAGCGTCCGGAGGATCGAGCATCCGCGACTTTCGCAACGCGACAGGCGAAGCCGGAGAATACAGTCGGTTCCTGTCCGCGTACGGCCGCGGCGGTGAGCCCTGCCAACGTTGCGGCGCGCGGCTGGTCGAAACGCACGCGATCGACGGTCGGCAGACTGTCCTCTGCGCACACTGTCAGAGCTGAACGGACCAAGGGTGCCAAAGTCCCGCGCGTACACGTTCAAGGAACCAACGAGCGACGAACAGCTTGCGACAATGCGCGCGTTGGTTCGCGAAACAGCCCGTAATGAGCCGGGCGTTTATCGCATGATTGCGGACACTGGGGAAATAGTCTACGTCGGGAAATCGAAGCAGATCCGATCGCGTCTGATGAGCTACTTCCGCGCCTCATATCCCGAAGACAAGGGAGCACGCATCCTGCGCGAGGCTGTCCGCGTTGAATGGGATTACGAACCCAGCGAGTTCGCGGCGCTGCTGCGAGAGTTGAGACTGATCAAGCAATACCGCCCCCGCTTCAACGTGGCGATGAAGCGCGACGCGCGGCACTATTCATTTATCAAGATCTCGCACGGCTCCGCGCCGCGGCTCAACGTTGTGCGTGGCGCTGGACCCGATGATGCGGCCATATACTACGGCCCTTTCGTGGGCGCGCAGCGGGTTTCGGAGGCCGTCCGCGAACTGAACGACGTGCTCGGACTTCGTGACTGTCGCGCCGACCTGCCTATGTTCTTCTCGGACCAGCACGAGCTGTTTCAGATCGGGCGGACACCTGGCTGCATCCGATTCGAGATCAGGAAATGCCTCGGACCCTGTGTGGGAGGATGCACAGTCGCGGACTATGACCGACAACTTGCCCTCGCTCGAGCCTTCCTCGACGGCTCCAGTGCCGGTCCGGCCGACACGCTGCGACGGCAGATGGAAGCGGCAAGCGATGCACTTGATTTCGAGCGTGCCACGATCTTCCGTGACAAGCTCGCACGCCTCGAGACGCTGCGGGAACAGTTCGATAGGCTGCGATTCGCAGTCGAGTCGCTATCGTTCGTCTACAACGTATCGGGCTCCGATGGGCGCGATCGGACGTACGTGATACGTCGTGGTGTTGTGCGCGCGGAGCTGGACACTCCGACCACTCGCCGCGCCCGCGCAGCGATGCGCCGACTTGTAGACGACATATTCGGCGATGATACACCGCCGAGCTCGTCCATCCCAACTCATGAGATAGACGAGCTGCTCCTGCTGTCGGCCTGGTTCCGGAAATTTCCTGAGGAAATGCAACGCGCAAGGCGTCTGGCCTGAGGCCCGACAATCGGCGGCGCCTTGCCTCGGCGCAAACTCCTACTTATGCGTGCCGTCGTCGAGAAGCTTTTCGGTCGCGCGAGGATCCGGCTCACCCGTCGTGGCATCGAGGACTGCCTCTGTAGAATCCGGCGAATCCATCCCGCGGCCAACCGTGCGGTCGCCGAACTTCTCGGTTCTCTTCTCCGCAGAGGTCTCGGCACGGCCCCCGGTGCGGGACTTGCTATTATCGCGGTCGGTCATCTGCATTCTCCATGAAGTTCAGGACGTATCAATGGAACATGGAAGTGCATTCATCGTGCCTGACCGAACTGCAACGGAGAGCTTTCTGAGACTGAGTGTAGCACCGAACTCGACGCCGCCACGCCGGAAACACGTGACCGCCCCTCGACGCGAACTGCTGAGTGCGTCGCTTCTCGTAGCTGCCCTCCTCTCGCTTTCACAGGGGTGCCGCTCGGATCGACCGGTAGTCTCCAGCGCGCCACGTCTGGATTCCCTGCCCACCCCGCCGCCTCTCGCACTCTCCCGATTCAATATCCCGCTGACGTACGACTACACTCCCATACTGGATATGGTAGAGCGAGTGGTTCCGAGAAAGTTCGGGTCGATCGACAGTGTTCAAATGGTGGGCAACGACGAGAATCGCCACTATGCCTACGAAGCGCGTCGTGGCGCGTTCACTACATTCGTTCGCGACAATCAGGTCCACCTTCGCGCGACGCTGACCTACGCAGCGCGTGGCTACTTCAAGCCGCGATTCGGCCCCACAATCAGTGCTGGTTGCGGCGGCGACACACCTGCCGAGCGACCCCGTGTTACCGTGGAGCTCGTTACGCCGCTCACCATTACTCCGGACTGGCACCTCTCGTCACACGCGCGCATCGCCGCGCTTGGCCCCGCGTCGAATACCGACCGCGATCGGTGCACCGTCGGTGTGATCAACTACGACGTGACCGAGCGGGTAGTCAACGCGGCCCGCTCCGCTCTCACCAGTCATCTCCCTGACATCGACCGCAAGATTTCCAGTGTCGATCTGACTGATCGCTTTAACGGATGGTGGACGCTTCTCAACCGTCCCATCCGGCTCGCCGATCGTGTGTGGCTTCTACTCGGACCGGAACGCTTACGACTGGGAAACGTGCGGGCAGGTGATAGCGGGAGCGATCTGGTTGTTGATGCCGGCCTGGACGCTCATCCACGCATTATTACCGGACCCGAACCACACGACTCCATTCCGCCGCTCCCGCCGCTCGGGCGCGACACCGCCTCAGGCGGCTTCCACGTAGTCCTCGAAGGGACGATCGATTATGCAACCGCATCCAGATCTGTGGCAGAAGCGTTGAATGGCAAGTCCATTACCGAAGCGGGGCGAACAGTCACCGTCCGAGCTGCAACCGTGACCCCACTGCCCCGCGGCCAGCTTGCGCTCGCAATCGCGTTCACTGGCGATGCGCAAGGCACTCTCGTCTTCGTCGGGACCCCGCGGTTTGACCGACGCACGGGCGAACTTACGGTTCCCAATCTCGACTACGACCTCACAACCGACAGCGATCTGATCAATGCCTATGCCTGGCTCAAATCGGATGCGCTTCGCGCGCTATTCCGCGACAAGGCGCGCATACCGGTGCAGCCATTGCTCGACACCGGCAAGACACTGCTGAGCAACGGCCTGAACCGAAAACTCGGTGACGCCGTTACGCTGTCGGCCACGGTCGATTCGGTCGATGTGGCGGGGATCTTCGTCACTGCACCGGGTATGGTCGTCCGCGCAGTCGCAACCGGCCATGCCGGAATGGATGTGCGTCAGGAGTAAGCCCGAAATCGCATAACTCGCACTCACGCCATAGAAAGCGGGACCGCGACTGGCACGGGACTACGAGTGCTTCTCCCCCACGTGTATCGCGACAACACCAAACGTGTACGAGCGCCAGCGGACGTTGTCGAATCCGGCATCACGCATCCGCTGCGCGAGATCGGGCTCCGTCGGAAAATGTGCAACCGACTTCGGTAGATAATTGTAGGCACTGTGGTGTCGCGCCACCGCGTTGCCGATAAGCGGACACAGGTGATTGAAATACAATCGATAGATCCAGCCGACGAGGGGATTCTGTGTCGCCCCAAACTCCAGGATCACGAATCGAGCACCGGGCCGAAGCACTCGATGAACCTCGCGCAGCGCAGCATTCAGATCGACAACATTTCGTATGCCAAATACGACGATCGCACCCGCCGCAAAATCATTTGTGAATGGTAGATCCAGCGCATCGGCGGTGACGGGGCGAACTACCGCTGGCGAGACCTTCTTAAGGCCCGCGCGCAACATCGGCTCTGCAAAGTCGGCCGCCACGACCGTGCCGCGAAAATCCTTGCGAGCCGCAATCTGCGATGCAATGTCGAGTGTTCCGGCACACAGATCCAGATACGTTGCAGCAGGATCGTGACCGATATTCAGCTCGCGAATCGCCTTCCCACGCCACCACTGGTCCAGGCGGAAGCTGATGATCCGGTTTACCCTATCGTAATGCGGAGCTATGTCCGAGAACATCTGCTTCACGTATCCGCGTTTCACCGCCGCACCCGTAGCTGCGGCATCCGCGGTCGCGCGTTCTGCGTCTAGCACTGTCATGGCTGGAAAGCTGACCGAGGGTTGCTAGCCGGGCAAGCGCGATTGCGGTGAGCGGCGTTTGCGCAACCGCAGTGGCTATGCACCAGTCGCCACGCTCGGCGTCGACGAATCGGTGACGAACGCATTTTTTACCTGCTCTGCCAACTGCGTCAACGCCCTCGCCGCACCCGACTCCGGCTCCGCGTCAACTATCGGTCGTCCGGAATCCCCTCCTTCCAGAACGCGAGGATACAGCGGGATCTCAGCCAACAGAGGAAGATTCAGGGAGTCTGCGAGCTTGCGACCGCCCCCCGAACCAAACAATGCCGTCGGCTTCCCGCAGTGCGGGCACTCGAAGTACGACATGTTCTCGACGATTCCGAGTATCGGAACTCCGACACGTTCGAACATCTTCGCACCACGCAACGCGTCACCAGTAGAAACGTCCTGCGGCGTCGTCACAATCAACGCACCGTGCACCTGCGTCGCCTGCACCAGCGATAGCTGTGCGTCGCCCGTGCCGGGAGGCATGTCGACTATCAGATAGTCCAGCTTCCCCCATGCAACGTCACGAAGGAACTGGTTGATCACCTTCATGATGATCGGTCCGCGCCAGATCGCCGGTTGATCCGGCGCGACAAGGAAGCCGAGCGAAACGACACGCACCCCAAAAGCCTCGTGCGGGACCATGCGATCGTGATTGTCGAGTCGGGGCGGGCCATCCAGTCCAAGCATGCGCGGAATGTTCGGTCCGTAAATATCAGCGTCCATGATACCGACTCGCGCGCCAGCTTTCGCCAATGCGACCGCAAGATTCACCGCAACCGTCGACTTCCCAACCCCGCCCTTGCCACTCGAAACTGCAATGAGATTGCCCAGATTCGGATACGCCACCGGAGTCGGTGGCGCCACAGACTTCGGGGTCGGCTTCTGATCCATTACCGGAAGCGCGCGGCCCCGGGGAGTGTCATCTATCATGCTCGCAATTTAAGACCCCATTCACGCGAAGGCCGGACCCTTTGGGATTCGTCATTCCCGCGAAACCGGGAATCCATGGACGATGATTACGGGACAGATCCATGGTGGCTGGCGCTCGAAATCCTTCGGGCCGGAGTTCTAGTTTCAGCTAAAGCGCGAATATTCTTCATACTGCCCTTGACGAGATATATCTCCGATATATCTTAGAGTCACCGATATATCATACGATATATCTAACTTTCTATACTTAGCGAGGCTCGCCACATGTCTGGATTCGATTGCGGCACCGGCTGGATGCGCCGGGGAATGTGGAAGGGAAATTGGGGGTTCGACGGCGCCCCGTTCTGGGGCGGCGGTCCATGGCGGCCGCGCGGCGGCGGCCCACGCGCTGCGCGCGTTTTCGATCAGGGTGATCTCAAGTACGTCATCCTCCAACTGCTGGTCGAGAAGCCGCGGCACGGCTACGAGATCATCAAGGCTATCGAGGAGCGGTTCGGGGGCGCGTACTCACCCAGCCCGGGAACCGTCTATCCAACACTCACGATGCTCGAAGACATGGGCTACGCGCGTGTTACCCCGGAGGAGAGCGGCAAGAAGGTCTACGAAATCACCGACGAGGGACGCAAGTACCTCGAAGACAATCGCTCGGCCGTAGACGACATCTTCTCGCGAATCACCGAGTTCGCGCAAAGCATCTTCGGAGAGCCGATGATGCAGGTCCACCGCGCAATGAAGGACGTCGGGCGCGCAGTCTACGTTCAGAACGCGAAGAGAACTCCGGAACAGCTGAAGCGAATCTCGGATATTCTGACGCGCGCTGCGTCTGAGATTGGGACAATCGTGTAGCAACTTGCAACACGAACGCAGACATTCCTGAAAGAAGTCGGGCCCGTGCTCAAGGAGTACGGGCCCGACGTCGTTTACTGTTGCACAGGCTTCAGATAACTTCGTGCAGCGGCTATCACGCGCTTCTCGACATCCTCGAGACTCCCTTCCACCAGCGCCCCCGCGGCCTTCACATGACCACCGCCACCGAACTGGTGCGCAAATTCGTTTGCGTCGGCCCCGTGAGCGGTACGGAATGAAATCTTCACTCGATTGTGTCCCAGGTCCCGAAAGAAAATTGCCATTCGCGTTCCCGCGACTGAGCGCGCGTGCTCCGCGATCCCTTCAAGGTCTTCCGGCCGGACATTGTGTTTCTCAGGGGCGCCAGCAGCAACCGAAAGCCACGTCAAGCCGTGCCCAGCGTCCACTTCGAGTGTGCCGAGCGCGTCGCGCAACAGGGTAAGACGACCGACTGGCATTGACGCGTAGATGCGCTGATACATCGCCTCAGGATCGACGCCCGCTGCCAGCAACTGGCCCGCAACCGCGTGACAGCGCGGAGTCGTGTTGCTGTACCTGAAGCCACCCGTGTCGGTAACGATCGCGACATAAAGCGAGTTTGCGACCGCGGCTGTTATCTCGAAACCAAGCACGCTCGCGACGTCATAGACCAATTCGCCCGTGGCGCATGCGGCGGTATCCGAAAGTATTTCGTTGCTCGGTGGGTCATCACTCGGCACATGATGATCGATCACGAGCTTCGGAACGGTCATGCCCCGGACGACCTCCGCCAGCTTCCCAAGTCTGCCAAGGTCCGCAATATCGAGCACGACGATAACATCGGCTCCTTTCATCACTTCCGCGCCGCCATCCGCCACTTCGACCATGCGCACGTCGTCGCCGAGGAGAAAGCGAAACATCTCCGGCCATGGGGTCGGATTCACGATTGACACAGTCATCCCCCGCTGCGCCAGCATGCGCGCGAGCGCGGTCTCGGAACCGCAACCGTCACCGTCCGAGTTGATGTGGGTTGATAAAACGATCGAGCGTCCCGCGCGCAGTTCGCGCGCGAGACGCTCGATTGCCGCCCGACGCTCGGCCGGTACGGCTAGAAGATCACGCACCAATCTTTTCGGACCGCCCGAGCTTGGAATGACTCTTTCCATAGAGGAAGTAGATCACGAGTCCGATGGCCATCCAGACGATGAGCCGGATCCATGTATCGCTCGGAAGCGATGCCATGAGCGCTCCGCAGCTGATGATTCCGAGGATCGGAACCAGCGGAACGAGCGGCGTGCGGAAGGGACGTTCCAGATTCGGCTGCCGATAACGCAGCACAATCACTCCTGCGCACACGATGACGAATGCCAGCAGCGTACCAATCGAAACAAGTTCACCAAGCAGTCCGATGGGGAAGTAGCCGGCGATGATCGCCGCAACAACACCAGTCAGAATCGTCGTGACATACGGCGTTTGGAACTTGGGATGTACCTTGCCGAACACCGAAGGCAGGAGTCCATCACGCGCCATCGAGAAGAAGATGCGTGGCTGGCCCATCAGCATGACGAGCACGACCGACGCAAGTCCCGCGATCGCGCCGATGTTGACGATCGGACGCATCCAGGCAAGCGCCGGACCCGCCGCCGCAATCGCAACAAAGACCGGATGCGGGACGTCGAGCGTAGTGTAGTTCGCAAGACCAGTCATGACGAGCGACATGAGGATGTACAACACGGTACAGATCGCAAGCGATGCGAGAATTCCTATCGGCATGTCCCGTTGGGGATTCTTCGCCTCCTGCGCGGCAGTCGAAACCGCGTCGAATCCGATATACGAGAAGAACACTACGCCTGCAGCGCGCGCAACGCCGCTCCAGCCGAAATCTCCAAAGTGCCCGGTGTTCGCGGGGATGAACGGATGCCAGTTCGCCCTGTTAACGTAGAAGAAGCCGAATGCGATCACGAGCAGAACGATCGACACCTTCAGAATGACGATGAAGTTGTTGAATCGAGCGGATTCCTTGATCCCAACCACGAGCAGCGCGGTCATGCAAAGCGTCAGGAGAATCGCGGGAATATTGATGACTCCCTGAACCGCCGTCAGGCCAGCCCCGCACGTTGCGAGTGTGTCGCTCACGATCTGATTGGTCGCGGGCGAGATGCACAGGTTCGATCTCACCAGGTCGTGCGTTCCAACCACTCGAAGCGGAGCCTGCGCATACTGATACGGAATGTGCAGACCGAGCTCGTTCATGAACGCAGTGAAATATCCGCTCCAGCCAACCGCCACAGTAGCGGCGCCAAACAGATACTCGAGGATCAGATCCCAACCAATGATCCACGCGATGAACTCGCCGAGTGTCGCGTATCCATATGTGTACGCGCTGCCGGCGATAGGTATCATCGCGGCAAACTCGGCATAGCACAGCCCGGCGAAAAGACAGCCGACACCTGCCAGGATAAACGAATAAACGACTGCCGGTCCCGCATGTTCAGCTGCAGCGGTGCCGGTCAGAACGAATATTCCGGCGCCGATGATGGCGCCAATTCCGAGCGTCGTGAGATTGAGCGCTCCCAGCACTCGCCGCAACGTCCGCTCTTCGCCTTCCCCGCTCGCTTCAGCCTGAAGTAGCGCGATACTCTTCCGCGACCCAAGTCCCATGTAATTCCTCGACGAGTTACTGCATCCGGGGCCACACACGCGAACAGACGCGGCGGCACCCCGAATCGCGTGTGACGCTATCCAGAGCCCTGCCTACATTAACCCTTTACTACGACAAAAGAGCACCCAGCGTTGTTATTCGAGTCCCGCGCGGACCGCCAAACGCCCCGCAGTCGGCCCGATCACGACTCAGACTGAATAGTTGGGTGCCTCGCGCGTTATCACCACATCATGCGGGTGCGACTCACGCAGTCCGGCCGCGGTGATGCGAACAAATTCGGTCTTGGTCCGGAGTTCGTCAATAGTCCCGCACCCCGCGTACCCCATTCCGGCACGCAATCCTCCGACCATCTGGAAAAGCACATCGGCGGCAGGCCCTTTGTACGGAACCCGCCCTTCGATCCCCTCCGGGACAAGCTTCTTGGCTGACATCTCGCCTTCCTGAAAGTACCGATCGGCACTTCCGTCCTGCATTGCCGACAGGCTCCCCATCCCGCGAATCATCTTGAACCGGCGGCCTTCCATGAGAATCGACTCCCCCGGACTCTCCTCCGTTCCGGCTAGCATCGACCCCATCATTACACTGCTCGCCCCAGCCGAGAGCGCCTTCACGATATCGCCGGAATACTTGATTCCACCGTCAGCGATAACCGGAATGTCTCCAGCGCCAGCCACGGCGTCCATCACGGCCGTCAGCTGTGGAACACCAATCCCGGTCACTACTCTCGTCGTGCAGATGGACCCGGGCCCGACTCCGACCTTGATCGCGTCAACACCGCGCTCCGCCAACGCGCGTGCGCCAGACTGAGTCGCAACGTTGCCAGCGACGAGTTGAACATCTGGAAAACGGTTGCGCACGTCGGCGGTCGCCCTGAGCACACCTTCCGAATGTCCGTGCGCCGTATCGATGATCAATACGTCGACTCCCGCATCCACCAGTGCGCCCGCACGAGCTTCGTAGTTCGTCGCGCCGATCGCCGCCGCGACACGCAGACGCCCGTGCTGATCCTTGTTCGCGTTCGGAAATTCGCGGCGCTTGTGAATGTCCTTCACCGTGATGAGTCCACGCAGATTCCCTTCCTCGTCCACTACCGGCAGCTTCTCGATCCGGTGCGCTCCAAGTATCTGCTCCGCTTCATCCAGCGTAGTCCCCACCGGTGCCGTGACGAGATTCTTCTTCGTCATCGCGTCCCGCAGAGGCCGGTCCAGATTGGATTCGAACTGAAGGTCGCGATTGGTGATGATCCCGACCAGCCTTCCGCCGTCGACGATCGGAACACCGGAGATCTTGAACCGGTTCATGAGGGCGACAGCTTCGCGCAGCGATGCCGCCGGCGACAGAGTTATCGGATCCAGGATCATGCCACTCTCCGATCGCTTTACACGATCGACCTCGGCAGCCTGGCGGTCGATCGACATGTTCTTGTGGATCACGCCAATGCCGCCGGCGCGCGCCATCACTATCGCCATCTCGGATTCCGTCACGGTATCCATCGCCGCCGAAACGAGCGGGACGTTGAGCGTTATGCCACGTGTAAAACGCGACGCGGTGACCACGTCGCGCGGATGCACTATCGAATGGGAAGGGAGGAGTAGAACGTCGTCGAAAGTGAGCGCTGGCTCTGAGCGAATCCGGGAATAGCCGCTCGGCAGCGCGTCGTCCTGCTCAATAGACAAAGGCCCGCCGCCGGATTGAACCGGACGCGCGGGCCTGATTTTTTGCGAAGAGTGTGTCGCCATGGACTAATGTATCACACTCGACCGATCGTCCGCAAACGCCGCCGCATCCGTCGTGGAAGAAAGAACGCGCTGGCCGCCAGAATGTTCTCCAGATTCAGGTCGTCGAGGTCGGCCGGATCGCCCATCCAGTGCTCCAGCATCACCTCGTGGCCCGCGCTCTTCATAAGTCGCCTGAGAGCGAGAACCAGGACGAAAACATCGTCCACCTCGCCCACGAGCGGAATAAAGTCTGGGAAGATGTCCTCCGGCAGAAGCACGTATGCCACGGCGCCCGCTACGAGCAGCTTATCCACAATTTCTACCCGCGGATCGGTAATCAGCCCGTAGAGAAGCCGAATGAAATTGGGTAATTCCCGTACGGCGCCTACCACGGTCCGTTTCCGGCCCACTGCAGGCTGCGGCTTTCTCGTCGGAGGACGGCGTCTCGATCTCGGCGTCTTGGATTCCATGGTTTCCTGCATCAGTAGATGTAAACCGCCGTCCCAACAGGGACCATCGGGTAGAGCTGCTCTACGTCCTGATTCAACATTCGTACACAACCGTGGCTGACGGAGTGACCGATCGATTGCGGCTCATCCGTTCCGTGAATCCCGTAGCCGTCGCCAAGGTCGAGTCGCCGTGTTCCGAGAGTGCCGAGGTACCGCCGCTGAGCGGTTCCAAACGGAGGCACGATCAGGTTCCCATTGGCAACCAGTTCATGTCCCTCCTTGGGTGGAGGGGCCGGCTGCCCGTTCGGCTCGATCACGTTGGCGCCCTGCACCGAATAGCCCGCGTAGCTCTGTCCGCGCTCCAGGTGTACCAGTCCCAACCCTCGGGACCGGGCCTGCTCCACGTAATGCCAGTCGGGAGGGACCCAGGCCGGATTGGAGTCCTTGGACTGAACCACCAGACGGCCGCGCGGCGTCTCGAAGCGCCAGTGCTGGCCGCTTCCACCCGCGACAAGCTCCTTCCCGCTCGCCGTTGCTACCGGCGCGGTAAACAGCACGCTGTCCCGCTGTTTATACCAAAGCCGATGATCCGCGAGACTGATCACGATGTAGGGCGAATTCGCAGTCGGAGTGGCGGCCTCGAGCACCCTGCGCACGCTGTCGCTCTCGACGCCCGCTTGCGCGCGCAACTGATCCAGCAAGCCGAGATTGTCGTTGAACACCATTCTGTTGACGTCGCGCTCGAAACGCAGCTCCGCGGTATCCTGCAACAGTTTCACGCTCAATGCGATCGCAATGAGAATGCCGAGAATCAGGAGCCACGCGATCGCGACGCCGTGTCGTAGGAACTTCATCATCAGTAGAAGTACACGGTCATTCCCGCGCTCACGTTCGGAAGTATCGCGCGAAGATCGGCTGCCGCAACGCGAACGTTGCCGGCTGCAACCGCATCGGAGTCGGCACCCGCGTATATTCGCGCGTCGCCATTCAGCACGAGCGCCGGTGAATCACCATCGATCACCTGCTGCACAGTACGCTCGCCGCGCGGGAGTGTGGCCACCGCTGTATCACCGTTCACACTTTTGAATCCCGGAACCTCGGCGGGCGCAAGAGCCACGCGCATCACTCGCAGCAACGCACCATCGCGTTCGAGATACATCACGCCGCTGTCGACGGCGATTGACAGATGCAGATGCGGATCAAAATGAGCCTGCCGTTTCGCAAGCTCGATCGCAAGACGCACCTTGTCCTGCTCGGACTGCACCACGAGATCGCTCTTCTTGCGCTCTGCCGCCGTCATGCTCGCGCGCAGCGACGCTATCTCCCCGCCGTATGCCTGACGTCGGTACGCCAACCACATGTCACCAGCCACGAGCAGTAGAAATACCAGGGCAATGATCTTGAGAAATGTCGGATACGCTTCCCGGAACGCACTCCATCCCTCACGCCTTCGGTCGGCTCCGCGCGAAGTGGAGCGCCTGCCGCTGGGGTCTTGCGGTTGAGTCATCGAATCCGGCGTATGGTTTGAATGTCGAGGATGGGTATGCCGACGGGATCGCTCTTGCCATCGCGTACTCGCGCCGTGACGGTGATCTTCTCGAGTGGCTGTAATGCACGAGCCGTGCCCATGAGCGACGGCGGGACTACCAGGTACAGCAACGCATTTTCCGACTTCGGTCCCTTTGCCAGTATGTAGGGCTCCCCGTCCACCAGCCCGTGACGCAGCGGATCAGCGGTCTGCAGCGCGAGGAACTGCACATTCCACAATACCGTCTTCCCACGCGCGGCAGCTGGATTCGCGCGCAGGTCGGCTGCGCTCAGGCCAGCGCGGTACGTCGTGTCCGCGGGCACCAGAAGCGAGTCAGGCACCCATCCTTCAAGTCTCACTCTCGTCCAGCCATGATCGCGAGCGACGACAGTCACCGCCGTTGCTTTTTGCAACGCTCCAATTATCGCGGACGACGGAGCGTCACGCAACACTGCCACCGAAGCGACGAGGTACTGATCGCCTTCAGCGGACTGAGAATCCGGCGGCGCAGTGGCGGATACTGATGCGATCGGGCCGGCGCGCGACTTTCCCGATTTTGACGCCGCGGTCTTCTGGCCGTACAGCGGCGTCGCGATTGCAACGGCGAGTGTTGCCGCTATCGCGACACGAGCGATTGCCACGATACTCGATGGAATTGATCGACTGGCGAGTCGTGGAGATCCGCGGCCGATGGGATACAGGTGACGCATGGTGAGTGGGCGCGTAGATTAGACGGTTTCGAAGCTACTTCTTTTACACTCAACGAGCGAACATGGCGAAGGTCGGTGAGTCTGACGGTCCGGTTGCCCTCATCGTGCTCGACGGATGGGGTCACCGTGCCGAGCGCGAGGGAAACGCGATTGCACTGGCTCGGACTCCTGTCTGGGACGCTCTCTGGAGCCTCCAATCCCGCTCGCTTCTGGAAGCATCCGGCCTACGCGTGGGACTGCCCGCCGGCCAGATGGGTAACAGCGAGGTTGGACATCTCAACCTCGGTGCCGGTCGCGTCGTCATGCAGGACCTGGTTCGCATCTCCGCTGCGATTGAGGATGGCTCGTTCTTTCGCAACCCCGCGTTGATCGCGGCCTGCGACGCAGCAAGGCGAGGCGGCACACTGCATGTGATGGGCCTCCTCGGCGGAGGGGGCGTCCACGCAATCGATGCCCATCTGTACGCGATCATCGACATGGCGGAACGCCTCCACGTGCCGCGCGTTGCGCTGCACCTGCTGACGGACGGCCGCGACACCTTGCCCCAGTCCGCGCTCGGGTATCTCCGGACGCTGTTGGACTACGCGCGCGGGCGAGCGCAGGTCGCCAGCATCGGCGGTCGGTACTATGGAATGGACCGTGACAAGCGCTGGCAGCGGACCGAGCTCTTCTATCGCGCAGCTGTCGACGGTTCCGGTCCGGCCAACACGGATCCGATGGCAGTCGTGCAGCAGGCGTATGACAGTGGTGTCACGGACGAGTTCATCCTCCCGGCGGTGATCACGCGGGATGGCGCACCGATCGCCGCCATGCATGACGGCGACGCCGTGATATGCTTCAACTACAGATCGGATCGTATGCGCCAGATCGTCCGCGCAATGACGGATCCGTCCTTCGATGGCTTCGACGTTTCGGCGAGACCGTCGCTCACCGTGACGACGCTCACGCAATACGATGCGACCTTCGACGTAAACGTGGCTTTCGCACCTTTCACGATGTCGCGAATCGTCGCCGAGGTCGTCTCGGAAGCCGGCAAGACGATGCTCAAGACCGCGGAAACTGAGAAATACCCGCACGTCACATACTTCTTCAACGGCGGAGTGGAGCCGCCGTACCCCGGCGAAGATCGTCGCCTGGTTCCCAGTCAGAAGGTTGCGACGTACGACCTGGCGCCGGAAATGAGCGCAACTGGCATCGCCGATGTTCTGTGCAACTCCATGGACGCACGAGAGCATGACTTCACGCTCTGCAACTTCGCGAACGCGGATATGGTGGGACACACGGGTTCGATACCGGCGACAATCGCCGCCGTCGAGGCGGTCGACAATTGCCTCGATCGCATCGTAAGAAGTGCCCGTAAATCGGGCACGCGCCTCATAATCACAGCTGACCACGGCAACGCGGAAATGATGCTCGACCCTGCCACGGGCGGACCTCACACAGCACACACCAGCAATCCCGTACCAATCGTCTTTTTCAACCCTGCTGGAGGGGAGCCAGCCATACGCGGAGGCGGCGCCCTCTGCGACGTAGGCCCGACCGTCCTGGGCATGCTGGGTATCGACACACCCCCGGAGATGACCGGCGTGGACCTTTTCCGCGTGAGATGATTACCCCGGTTAGAATTACGTACATGTCAAAGCTTATTCGCGCGCTTTCGCTGTCCCTTTCGGTCGCGACGCTCGGGATCGTACCCTCCGCGGCCTCGGGCCAGGTGGTGGTGGGACACACCCCCGAAACGAGCCCCTTTCACGATATTGACGCCAACCAGCGAATCACGCTATTCGGCGGCTATTTCAAGGCCCAGGGCGACGGCCTTCAGACCACCCCGCAAAGTGGCCCGGCATTTGGATTACGGTATGACCTGCCGGTCGCCGGACCAGCCGATTTCTTCGTCCGCTTCCAGCGGGTCAATTCCAACCGCTTCGCGTACAATCCAACGCTTCCCGCTGCTACGCGCTCCCTTGGACGACAGAGCCTCGCTCTTTACGACGGCGATCTGGGATTCGCTCTAAACCTTACCGGGCGCAGAACGTGGCACGGGCTCATCCCGAATATCAACTTTGGCCTTGGAATCGTCAGCGCGTCAGGAACGACGAAAAACGATCCCTATAGCTTCGGAACGCAGTTCGCATTTTCAACGGGGATCGGGATCCGCTACAATCCCAGCAACTCCTACGAAATTCGGTTGGATGCCGGACCGACATACTACCAGAACCACTACCCACCCGCGTATTTCGTGGCTCCCACTGGCTCGACGGCACTCCTGGACAACACCGCGTCGCGCAGCGGATATCAGCACAGTATGAATTACACCGCAGGACTCTCGATCCCGATCTTCCGGTAGCCCATTCAGGCATCGGCCTTGCACGGTGAGTCTGCAGGAGGCACACCATGCAGCGAGATTTTGAAGACATATTCGACACCGAAGACCTCGATGCCGACGAACTGAGGCGTCTCGTCCACGAAACGCTTCGAGACAACCGCTCGATCGACCCTGCGGACATCTCGGTCCATGTAAGAGCCGGCAAAGTGATCCTCGCGGGGCGAGTGGGCACCGACACCGAAAAGCGAATCGCCGAGCGCGTCGTAGGTGATCGAATCGGCCTCACTAATGTGGAAAGTCAGCTTGTCGTGGACCCGCTCCGCCGGGCGACGAGCCCCGAGGCGGCCGACGAAAATGTAAGCGATGAGGAACAGCACGAAGGGCTGCTCCTCGGCGACGCCCCTCGGTCTCACTCCGACAGTTCGGACCACCTCGCCTCTCATGCCGACGACGAATTACTAGGCACCGTCGACCGGACTGAGGCAATTGAGGATGGCATCCCGTGGATACCGCCGGAAAGTCCGACACCTGAAGGGACTGACGAGTCCGCGTACCCTCCACGGGACGCTGAGCTGGATTCGTTTTAATCCCGAGAAGGATGCAAATTTGATGGAGAATGTCTACCTGCACCCTTACACGCCGCGTGAAATTCGCCGCGGCGCACCGATACCGTCGTCCCGAATGGGATGATGCGCGCAACGAATCAACCTTTGGCGCGTGCGCCTGGCCAAGTTACCACGGACACAGCTATATCTGCGACGTGACCGTTGCCGGCGAGATCGATCCGATTACCGGCTTCATTGTGGATCTCGGCAAGCTTGACGCAGCGCTGCGTCGCCAGGTCACCCAGAAATTCGACCACCGGAACATCAATCTCGACGTCCCGGAGTTCGCCGACGGCAGACTGGTCCCTTCCGGCGAGAATCTTGCTCGCTATGTGCTCGAACATGTACAGACCGAATTGGGTTCGGAGGTGCGTGTCGTAAGTGTTACGATCGCGGAGGACGACACCCTGTCCGCGACCTATGCTACGGGTTGACGCGATAAGCCGCGCTCCGTTGCGCCACAAGATTGCGCGCAAGCTTGCGCGCATGCTCCGGCACGACTCGCACATCGCGGTGTTCCTGTGCATGGCCGGTGTCGCGTGCGCACCGGTGCCGTCAACCCGCGTGGTCCCTCGTCGCAACAATCTCGCTGCGCTACGTGCGCACATCGATTCGCTTGTCGGCAAGTCCGAGTACCGCACGGCCGAGTGGGGCATCCTCGCCGTGAATCCCGGCCGCGGTGACACAATTTATGCGCATCGGCCTGCAACACTGATGGTGCCTGCGTCGAACATGAAGATCATCACTTCGGCGGTCGCGCTCGCACAGCTCGGCGGCGATTTTCGGTTCACCACGACATTCGCGTCTCACGGCACGATCTCGAACGGAGTTCTGAACGGGGATCTGGTCGTGACAGGTCGCGGCGATCCGACACTGAGCGACCGAATGCGAGGAAGCGCGCGCGCGGCCATGGATTCGCTGGCCGACTCGATCATCTCGCACGGCATACGGACGATCACCGGCCACATCTACTCCGGCGCTGATAACTTTCCGGGCCCTCATGTCGGTGCCGGCTGGGACTGGGACGATCTCGACGCGTCCTACGCCGCCGGAGTGGACGAGCTGCTGTTCAACGAGGGAATGGCGCGCGTCGTTGTGCACGTCGCGAACGGCGACAGCCTGGTGAAGTCCGCGCCTGCCGCCGACCCATCTAAGGATTACCTCGATGAGCTCGCACGGGCGCTTGAGGCGCGCGGTGTCCGCTCCGGGCTGGGTGTCGCGGAAGGCGTCGTACCGCCCGATGGCGTTCCACTCGACACGATCTTCGTCGCGCGGTCGGTCCCGCTGCGCGCGGTACTTCCGTACTTCCTCAAGCCGTCACAGAATCAGATCGGCGAGGTTCTCATGCGAACTGTGGGCCTCGAGCGCGCCGGAGTCGGCACCGCTGACAGCGGAATCTCTGTGGCCGGCAGACAGCTCGCGGCATGGGGAATCCCGCACGATGGCTACGAGTTGCACGACGGCAGTGGAATGGCACGCGCCGATCTCATCTCGCCGGAAACGATCGTACGCATTCTCGACCGGATGCAGTCGAGCCCCGACTTCGAATCATTCTTCAATGCGCTGCCAGTCGCAGGAGTGGACGGAACCATTGGACAGCGCATGCGCGGAACGCGTGCACAGAACAACGTCCACGCCAAGACGGGTTCGCTTCAGTGGGTTCGATCTCTATCGGGATACGTGACGGATGGCGACGGCGAACGCATCATCTTCAGCGTGCTCGCAAATAAATGGACCACTCCGTCGAGCGTCGTGACCGCTACAGCGGATTCCATCGCTGCGGCCCTGGCATCCTACCGAAAGTGACGATGCGACCAATAAGCGGAGCGGATGCTTCCCGGCTCATTCTGGAATCGATTGAGCCGATGCCCGTCGAACGCGTTCCACTTGCCGCCGCGCAGGATAAGGTTCTTGCGGAATCGATAATTGCCCAGGTGAGCATTCCTCCATGGCGCAGTTCATCCATGGATGGCTACGCGGTCAGAGCATCTGACATCGCTGCCGTTCCACGTACCTTGCGCGTGTCTGGCGGTATCTCGGCCGGCGGCAGCAACCCGCCCGAGCTCGCCCCTGGAACTGCATTCCGAATCATGACCGGCGCACCGGTTCCTGACGGAGCGGACACCGTCGTACGCGTGGAGGATACCGACGGCGGATTGGATACCGTCGAGGTTCGGAATGCGCGCGACGCTGGCAGCAACGTGCGCTCGCTTGGCGAAGACTTTCGCGCCGGCGATACGCTGCTCGCTGCTGGCGTACGCGTCGGTGCAGCTGCACTTGGTGTCCTCGCCTCGAGCGGCTTCGACACGGTCGCGATCCACCGTGCGCCCACTGTGTCGATTGTTGCTTCAGGCGATGAACTTGTCCGAGTCGACAACTTCGACGGCGTCATCAGCGGCAACCGGATCGTTTCGTCCAACAGCTATTCGCTTCCAGCGCTTGTGCGCGAAGCCGGTGGTCTGCCGCGCGACGGTGGCATCACGCGTGACGATCCACGCGCATTGCGCGATGCAATTGACGATGCCATGGCCTGTGACCTGCTTATAACGAGCGGAGGCGTTTCGGTTGGCGACCGCGATTTCACTCGCGGCGTCATGCGCGACATGGGCGCGGATATCAGATTCTGGCGCGCGCGCATCAGGCCCGGCGGGCCGGTGGTTTTCGGGATCCTGGATGGCCGCCCCTGGATCGGGCTGCCGGGCAATCCGGTTTCCGCAATGGTGACGTTCGAGCTGTTCGTACGACCCGCCATACGACGAATGCTCGGCCAGACATTGCTGTTCCCGGTACCGCAGATCGTAACGCTCGATGAGCGGGTTACCGTCAGTGGCGATCTCACTCACTACCTGCGCGTGATTATCGAGCAGCACGACGACGGGCTGCATGCGCGGCTCACCGGAAGTCAGAGTTCCGGAGTACTCACGTCGATGATGCACGCGAATGCGCTCCTGATCGTCCCTGAGGGCAGACACCACTGTGAGATGGGCGAACAGCTGCGCGCGATTCCGCTTCGCGGGTCCATGCTCCGTTGCGCAACGTTTCCAGAATGACGCCCACTCTCACCGGGAACCGGCTCGTGCGGAGCCTGGAGCGTCGCTTCGTCACGGTAAACGACGACGTTCGCGTTGGCGATCGCGACCTGAACATCCTTCGGCCCCGCAGCGCCGAGGATTTGATCAGCGAGACCGACTTCGAGCGCGACGAGCGATTGCCCTACTGGGCTGAACTCTGGCCATCGTCGACCATTCTTGCCAATTTTATCGCTGCGGAAACGCGGCCACGCGGCCGATTGATCGAGCTGGGAGCCGGCGTCGGACTGGTGAGCATCGCGGCGGCAATCGCCGGTCATGACGTCACCGCGTCGGACTACTACGATGATGCACTCGCGTTCGCGCGCGCCAATTCATTCCGCAACCTTGGCTACGAGATCGCTACAGCGTTCGTAGACTGGAGATCGGTTTCTGCAGACCTGCCCCAATTCGACATTGTGCTCGCCTCCGACGTGCTGTATGAATCTCGCTACGCACCACTCGTCGCAGGGGTGATAGACCGCCTCCTTGCACCACGCGGTGTCGCATACATCGCTGATCCCGGGCGCGTTGCCGCCAATGCATTCACCGACGCCTGTCTGGAGCGCGGTTTGCGTACAACGGCCTGCGCGAGCCGGCCGTACCAGGCCGGCACCATCCGGCAGACCATCACGGTTTACGAGTTATCGAGAGGCTGACAACACCCCGACGCGACTAAACCGCCAGCTGCTGAGCCACGACCTCGGAAATATCGAGCACCGGGACGCCTGGTTCTTGAGCCTTTGCACCGTCTCCGATCATCGTCATGCAGAACGGACACGCGACGGCCAGCACGTCCGCTCCAGTTGCCAGCAACTCCTCGGTACGCTCGGCATTTATTCGCTTGCCGACGCTCTCCTCCATCCACATGCGACCGCCGCCCGCGCCACAGCAAAGGGCCTTGCTACGGGTGCGCGGCGGCTCAACTAACGTGACCATCGGCAGTGCGCGCTTGAGAGTCTCGCGCGGCGCGTCGTAGATGTCGTTATAACGGCCGAGATAGCACGAGTCGTGATACGCGACGGTGAGCGCCTTCCCCTCGCCTTTGAGGGGAAGGCGATTCTCCTCCATCAGTCGTTCGATGTAGGTCGAATGATGGATGACGTCGTAATTCCCGCCAAGCTGCGGATATTCGTTGCCGATCTGATGGAAGCAGTGCGGACAGTTCGTCACGATCGTTTGAACGCCGTACCGATCGAGCGTCTCGATGTTATCGCGTGCGAGCATCTGATACAGATACTCATTGCCCATTCGACGAGCCGGATCTCCGTTGCACTTTTCTTCCTGTCCCAGGATCGCGAATTTCACCTTCGCAGCCTGCAACACGCGAGCAAACGCCACGGCAATCTTCTTCGCGCGATCGTCAAACGATCCCATGCATCCGACCCAGAACAATACCTCGGGGCGCTCCCCGCGCTCCACCATCTCGGCCATCGTGGGAATGTCCATCCCCTCCGCCCATTTTGCACGATCGCCTGGATCAAATGCCCATGGCGATCCGTTCCGCTCCAATGACTCGAACGCAGGCTGGATCTCTGCAGGGAATCGAGATTCCATTAGCACCAGATCCCGACGAAGCTCATTTATGATGTCGAGCTGGTCGATCGAAACCGGACATTCCTCCACGCATGCACGGCAACTCGTGCACGCCCACAGCTCTTCCTCTGTTATGTAGTTGTCGAGCAACGTGTTCCCGAGAACGGACGCAGTTGTGCCCGAGTCGCCGGCGTCGGCACCTTCGCCCGCCACAAGCACATGATGCTCGAATTCGCCAAAATCACCGGTCGCAAGCGGCGCAAGTTCCATCAAACGCTGGCGCGTATTGATCATGATCTTGCGGGGACTCAATGGCTTGCCGGTAATGTTTGCCGGGCAGACTGCGGTGCATCGCCCGCACTCGGTACACGAATAGCTGTCGAGTAGACTCTTCCATCCCAGCTGAGTTACGTCGGACGCGCCAAAATGCTCCGCTCCCTCCGCCTCCAGATCCATGTAACTCATAGCTCCCTTCACACCAGGTCCACTCGTGTTCGACAGATAGGTGTTTGGAAGCGACGTGAGCACGTGCAGGTGCTTCGAATACGGCAGGTAATTCAGGAAGACAAGAATCAGTAGCGCGTGAAACCACCAGCTCGTCGCTCGCCCCGCCTCGAGTGTTCCCGCGGACATCCCCGAGAACAGATGCGATAGCGCGAGCGAGACCGGCTGAAACATCGTCCCGCTCTCCGGCCGCAGCGCGAAGCTGAACGCTCCGAGGCTGATCAGACTTACCATCAGCGCGCCAATCATGGAGAGAATCAGAATCGCGTCGCCCGAGTGCACCTTGTCGCCCTGCAGGCGTTTCGGCTTCACGACGATGCGACGATACAACAGCACACTTACTGCGGCAAGGACCAGGAGAGCAAAAAGTTCCTGGGACAGTATGTAGAAGGCATAGATCGGTGCCGGCAGAATCGCGGCGTAGCTGAATCCCGGAACCAATCCCTGCACGATGATCTCTGCCGTCCCAATCGTCAGCACGACAAAGCCCCAGAACACGGAGGCATGCAGTGGTCCCGCTACGGCATCGCGCAATATCTTCTTCTGCGCAAGGCCGATCAGGAACAGGTTCCTGATCCGCGTGACAGGATCACCAGTCCTGTCCTCGGGCTGCCCGATGGACATCATGTACCGAATCAGGCGCTGCGCATTGTAGGAGAAAAACGACAGCGCCAGCACCACAATCACTATGAATACGCCATGTCCAACAGTCATCGCGCGAGCTCCCTCGGTGCAGTCGTTCTGTTACAGCTCACCCGCGCGACTTTGCTTCCTTGACCGCGGCAGTGAGGGCGGGGACAACCTCGAACAGGTCACCTACGATCCCGTAGTCGGCGATCTTGAATATTGGCGCTTCCTTGTCCTTGTTGATCGCGACGATCGTGCGCGACGTACGCATACCGGCAAGATGCTGAATCGCCCCTGATATGCCAACCGCGATATACAGTTGTGGACTTACGAGCCGTCCAGTCTGTCCAATCTGATCGCTGTGCGGACGCCACCCCTCGTCGGTGACGACGCGCGTCGCACCGACCGCTGCATTCCCAAATGCTGCAGCAAGATCTTCGAGCATCTTGAAGTTTTCGGGACCCTTGAGACCCCGTCCACCGCTGACTATGACTGGGGCCTCTCCGAGATCGAGCTTCGCCCCCCCACCAAGCTTCACTTCCTTCACAACCACGCGCGATGCAGCGGGATCGCCGACAGGTTCTGCACGCTCGACTGTCCCGGCATGCGGCTTCTCCACCGGGGTGAACATGTTCGCGCGAATCCCGATCAGCGCCGGATGAGAGGCAATCTTGACGGTCGCAATAACCTTCCCGATGTTCACAGGATGCTTCACGACGACCGTGTCGCCGTCGAGTTTGATCTCGGTCACGTCGGTAACAAGACCCACCCCCAGCTTTGCCGCCACACGCGGCGCGAGATCGCTCCCAAGCGCGGACGTTGGGAAGAGCACGACACGATAACTTCCACCGCGCACTCGTTCCGCAACGATCGCGGCAAGCGCCTCGGGATTGTATTTGGCGAACTCAGCGTGCTCTGCAACTATGACGGCGTCCGCGCCATACTTGGCGAGCTGATCAGCCCGCGCAGCGATACCGGCAGAACCCGCAACGAACGCGTCAACCTTGCCACCGGTCTCGTCGGCAATCCGCCGTGCCGCCGTCACCGCTTCGAGTCCAATCTTTCGGAGCTCGCCGTTGCGAGTCTCCGCGAATGCGAAAACGTTTGCCATTGTTATAGAACCTTGGCTTCAGTTTGAAGCAGTCTCACGAGTTCGGGTACCGCAGAAACGCCCTCACCGATTATGCGCCCCGCTGCACGCTCGGGCGGCAGCTCCATCTGCACAACAGACACCGACTGCTCGCCAAGCTGCGCCGGCTTGATCTCGAGAGGCTTCTTCTTCGCGGACATGATCCCCTTGAGTGCCGGGTAGCGCGCCGTGTTGAGTCCCTGGTCGATCGTCAGTACCGCCGGAAGCGGGAACTCGACGAACTCCTGGCCACCTTCTATCTCCCGCTTCGCCAAGCCCGTCTGCCCCGCAAGTTCCAACTTTGAAATCGATGTCACCAGCGGCAGGCCCAGGAGCTCGCCAACCATTGCCCCGACGACACCATTGGACGAGTCAGCGGATTGCTTCCCGAAAAGAATCAGGTCGAAGCCCCCGTCCTTGAGCTCAGTCGCAAGCGCATGAGCGATCGCCAGGCCGTCAAACGGAATTCGATCACTCTTGAGCTCGATGCCGCGATCGGCTCCCATCGCGAGCGCCTTCCGTATCGTCTCCTGCACCGCATCAGGACCAAGAGAAACAACCACTACTTCCGTAGCGGCATCCTTGTCCTTGATCTGCAACGCTGCCTCGACGGCCCACGAATCAAAGTCATTCATATCGAACTTCAATCCAGCCTCGTCCACCGCATTTCCGATGGGGGCGATCTTGAAGCGTACGTCCATGTCCGGGACGCGCTTGATGCACACGGCGATTTTCACCGCGGATATTCTCCTGAATGTTTCGGTGTAAGGGAATTTCCCACAACGTCGAACCGCGACATTTGTAATGTAACGGACGTTATGTGCTGAGGAATCGGCGGGCTATTCAAACGCACCAAGCCCGGTCACCGCCTGGCCCACTATCAGGGTGTGAATGTCATGCGTCCCCTCGTACGTGTAAACGCTTTCGAGATTTTCCATGTGACGCATCGCGCCATATTCGGCCAGGATACCGTTCCCACCCAGCAACCGTCGCGCCTCACGCGCAATATCGCACGCCACGTTCACGTTGTTTCGCTTGGCCAGCGATACCTGCTGCGGCGTGAGCTTCCCCGCATCCTTGAGCCTGCCGAGATGCAGCACCAGAAGCCGCCCCTTCACGATTTCCGTAACCATCTCCGCCAACCGAGCCTGCTGCAACTGGAAACCCGCGATCGGGCGACCAAACATTATTCGCTGGCCCGCGTACGATAGCGCCTCTTCATAGCAATACATTGCTGCTCCGATCGCCCCCCATGCGATGCCATATCGCGCCTGCGTGAGACACATCAGAGGACTCTTCAGGCCGCCAGACTTCGGCAACAGAGCATCAGCGGGAACATGCACGTCCTGAAATGACAACTCCGACGTGTCGGATGCGCGCAACGACAGCTTTCCTTTCTGATTCTTCGCCGAAAATCCCGGAGTCGAAGTGGGTACGACGAAACCACGAATCGAGTGGCCGTCGTCGTCGCCGTCCTCGGTCTTCGCCCACACGATTGCGACCTGCGCCGTGGATCCGTTCGTGATCCACATCTTGGCGCCGTTGATGATCCACGAGCCGTCGCTCTGCAAACGCGCGCGCGTGATCATTCCGGCGGGATTGGACCCGTAATCCGGCTCGGTCAACCCAAAGCAACCGATGATTTCCGCCTTCGCCATTGCCGGAAGAAGCCGCGACTTCTGTTCGTCAGATCCAAACGCGAAGACAGGATACATCACCAATGCACCCTGCACCGACGCGAAAGACCGAACGCCTGAGTCGCCGCGCTCCAGCTCCTGCATGATCAAACCGTACGCGACGTTGTTGAGACCCGCGCAACCATACTCTTCAGGGAGATTCGCGCCAAGAACGCCGAGCTCGGCCATCCCAGCTATGATCTCTCGCGGAAAGTGCCCCTCGACGTACGCATCGCCGATTATCGGGAGAACCTTGTCATTGACGAAGGAGCGGACGGAATCACGGACGGCACGTTCATCCTCCGACAGGAGGGATTCTATATCACAGAGATCGAGGGGGTTCGTAGCCATGTCGAAAGATACCGCGATCCCGTCCCCTCTCCCACCCGTCGCCTTTCTGCGATCCACCGGCAGTTACTCCGGTGAGCGACCGCGATTCAGGTCCGCTTCCGCCTGCCCGCCCGAGCCGCCAGCCGCGGTTGTGCCGCGATACTCGCCGGACGCGTCGCCCGGGAGCTGATTCCCACCTCCCGCGCCTTCGACCGGAACGTCTGGCCGTGATCCAGCGCCATACCTTGCTGATCCTGCCACTGATGCACCATCTCATGGACCAGCGTGTGAAGCACGTCCTCCCACGGGTCCCGCTCCAGATGCCTCAGCGAAACGGCGATCTCGGCGCTCTGGCCACCGCCAGCCACCATGTAGTGGCCCAGCCGGTTCTTCATCCGCCGGGAAATGCGCATTCGGATTGCGCAAAGCTCCCCCGCAAACAGAGTCGAATTGTATTCCGTGTGCGCAAGCTGCAACCGCGCGATGATCGCCGCATCACTCGCTCGCTCTCGCTTCGACCGTCGCTGCTTTCGCGGGACGGCGATCTCAGGCCGCGGGGGCGCAGGCCGCGCAATTTCCGCGCGCACGGGCTGCACCTCGAACAAATCGCACTGCGTCCACAGTTGCCGCAGTCGCTCGAGCCGCAAGGTCTCTCTCAGCGTTCGAAGCAGCGCTGCGGTCCCGGAATGAATTCCCCTTCTCCGTCCCATATGAATGTTACGACCGTGATGCTTTGAGGTTCGATAGTGATGACGTTGTATGACGACGGCCGTCCACCACGCGATCGGTTGGATACTGTCCCGGCAGTTGAAACGATCACGTCCTTGCGCGGATGTTCGATGAAATTGACAGCTTCCTGATGGTCGTGTCCGCACAACACCAGTTCCACACCAATCTCAGCGAACGTGTTGAGAATTCGCGACGTGTGCTTGAGCCCGTATCGCTGCGACAACTCGCCCGCGACAGGGTTGTGATGCATGACGATGACCTTTACATCGCCCGCCGGAGCAAGTTCGAACTTCCTGCGCGCAGCGTCGATCTGACTCGGCGTGAGATCTCCAATTATGGAAATGTCTCGCGGATTGAGCGTGAGCGTCCGCGCGGTAACGCCGTGCGCCGTATTCAGACCAACGAAATATGCGCCCGGAACCTGCAGTGTTGGCTCCAGATCAGCCGAAATGTAGGTGCTGTAATTCTCGTACACCTTGCGCTCGTCCCCAATCCCAACCGGCGCGAACCACCACGCTACGTCGTGATTCCCCGGAACCGTGATCACCGGACAGAACTTCCGCGCATCACGCAGGAACACCGCAGCCCGCTGAAACTCGCCCGCCCGCGCACGCTGAGAAAAATCCCCCGACGCGGCGATCGCATCGAACGATCGTTTGGCAATCGCCGCCTCGATGGCGTCGATCTGTTCCAATACCGCCGGACGGCCAAAATGAAGATCGGATACGTGAAGAATTTTCGTCATGCGCCGTGCAACGACACCTAATTGACCGGAGCAGCAATCAGATCCGCCAAACGCGACGCAATGTCGGCGGCAATCGCCGGAGAAAACTTCGTCGCGTCCGCCCCGGCAAGATCACCCGACCACTGCACCTGAGAGCGACGAGCGTCGATGATCACGAGATGCAGCATCGCATGCCCAACCCCCTTTGATCCAACTATCCGCAGCTCCACAGGGAACAACACGTACCGTGCGTCGGTGAGCGCGATAAGCGCACGCAACTGGGACGCGAGTGGTTCGCGAAGCTCCCACCCAGCCTCCTTTTGTCCCCAGCGAATCTCGGTAGCAGCAAGCGATCGGGGATCTGGCGCATAGCCCGGATTCCGCTCCACTGATCTGATGATGTCCGGTGCCAACGTCCAACGACCCTTGAGGCCTCGTTGCTTCAGCGCGAACGCTATCTCGTCGTCCACCGTACTGAGGTATGTCCCGGATGATGGCGCGCCCTGGGACCAGCCGAGCGAGTCCGCAAACGTCAGATACTGCACCGGCAGCACCAGCATCTGCTCAGCGGCCAGTCTCTCCAATGGACGCGTCTGCGGCACATTGGCCTGCTGGCCTCCCTGTGCCCTTAGCGGGGACGCAGCAACCGGAGCGACCACCAGCAATGCAGAAAACGAGATTAGAGCGAACTTCATTGCACAAAAGTTAACCACGAACCATTTTCAGCGCCGATCAACACCAACCGGATCCATCCAATCGATGCGTAACAGAACTCTACTACTGGCCACGCTGGCCCTTGCGATGCCGGCCACTCTCCTGGCGCAAAGTTCGGCATCAGACCCGGCGCACTCTCCCGCTGCGGCGCCCTTTGATTTTTCAATCAGGAACATCATGCGTGGTCCGGAATTGTACGGCACCCCGCCCACAAACGTGCGCTGGTCCGCGGACAGTCGCTGGATTTATTTCTCATGGGTCGAGCCAGGAAGCAGCTGGCGTACCCCCGCTTCCGACTATCGCGTCCGCGCCCTGCCCGGCTCCCGCCCGGAGAAACTCACCGCGGCACAAATCGACTCCGCTGCGCCATACACCAGCGAAGCCATTGCATCGAACGACGGAAGACGCGGCATCGAGGATGTCGGCGGTGATATTTTCCTGGTCGATTACAGGACCGGAGCCGTCCGCCGACTTACGCGGACCGAGGTGCGTGAATCGAATCCGGTCCTTGGCACCGACGGCAAGCTCGTGTATTTCGTCCGCGACGGCAACGCATTCTCCATTGATCTGACATCAGGTCTTACCACTCAACTCACGGATCTTCGCCTGGGAGCCAAGCCCGTAGACTCATCGGGCCACAAGTCCGCCCAGAAAGCCCGCCTCGAAGAGCAGCAACGCGCGCTCTTCGAATCCGTCCGCGAACAGATCGAAGCCGATAGCAGCGCGAAGTCAGAGCGAAACATCATGAACTCGCTGCGCAACCCCGAGCCGATCTATGTCGGCCGCGATCGGGCGATCCAGTCGATCAGTGTCTCTCCGAACGGCCGCGGAGCGCTCGTGACACTCCGCACCCCTTCCAAGGCAACACAGGTGGAAATCCCGTACTGGGTCACCGCTAGCGGCTACACGGAGCCCCAGAAGGGACGCACAGTCGTCGGCGACGCGCAGGCGCGCGTGGAAATGCTGTACGTCTCGCTGCCCGATCTGAAAGTGAAGAAGCTTCACCTCTTCTCCAACGACTCGCTCGCGAGTTACGCTGTCGTCAGCGGTTGGGACGCCAGCGGCAGCAATGCCTTGCTAACGGCTTTCAGTCCTGATAACAAACAGCGAGTCATCTACAGCCTCTCGGCCGCAGATGGCGCACTGCACAATGTGGAAACACTCACCGACACAGCCTGGGTCGGCGGCCCATGTGCAAGATGCGCGGGCTGGTATGACGGTGGAAAACGACTCTGGTATGTCTCGGAAGCAAGCGGGTACGCGCACCTCTACACGGCCGCAGCACAAGGTGGCGACGTGCAACAGCTCACTAATGGAAAATGGGAAGTCCTCGACGTCTCGCTATCACCGAACGGGCGAACCTTTGATCTTATCACGAACCACCCGTCGCCATTCGACGAGCACCTGTTCTCGCTACCAGTCACGGGAGGCAAACTCACCCGCGTGACCACCATGCCGGGACGTCACACCGCAATCGTCTCGCCAGATCGTCGACTTGTTGCCGACGTGTATTCCTATGTCAACCGTCCGCCCGATTTGTACGTGATGTCGAACCGTGCCGGTGCGACCGAATCCCAGCTCACGATCTCGCCGAGCGCCGAATTCCTGCAGCAGAAGTGGCTCGCACCACGAATCGTGATGGTCCCCGCGTCGGACGGCGCTCGAGTTCCGGCACATATCTATCGCCCGGAAGATGTTGGAGCGACCTCCAATGGCGCGGCTGTGATCTTTGTTCACGGCGCCGGATATCTTCACAATGTCGGCAACTTCTGGTCAGAATACCCGCGCGAATATCTGTTCAACCAGTTGCTCGCACGGCACGGATACACGGTAATCGACGCGGACTATCGCGCCTCTGCCGGATACGGCCGCGACTGGCGCACGGCGATCTATCGCCACATGGGAGGTCGCGACCTGCAGGACGAGGTCGACGTCTCCAGATATCTCACGGCAACTTACGGAATCGCGCCGAACCGCATCGGCATCTACGGTGGCAGTTATGGCGGGTTCATGACGCTCATGGCGCTGTTCACCGCGCCCGATTACTTCGGCGCCGGCGCCGCCCTGCGCAGCGTAACCGACTGGGCTCATTACAATCACGGCTACACCTCGGCCATCCTCAACCTTCCCCAGGACGACACGCTCGCGTATCACCAGTCCTCGCCCATTTATTATGCAGATGGCCTCCGCGCACCGCTCCTCATGGCGCACGGTATGGTCGACACGAACGTCAATTACGAGGATATAGTTCGACTCACAGAGCGACTCATCGAACTGGGTAAGACGAATTGGGAACTGGCATCGTATCCCGTTGAAAGCCACGGCTTCCTGCGTCCGGATTCCTGGACCGATGAGTACACCCGCATCTTCAGCCTCTTCCAGCGCACAATCGCCAACGCAGCAACGTCGACCGCGCTGTCTACGTCACCAACGCATTAGTTGCGCAAACCCACGCAGCGGCGTCACGCTTGCGGGCGCGCGCCGCTGCGCGGGTTGACGAAGACCATTCCGATCGACGCCAGTAGCGCAACTCCCGCGCCGAACATGAACGAAGCCGGCGCACCGGCGCGATCCCAGATTGTGCCGAAAATCAACGAAGCCGGAAGCGCTCCAATCCCGATTGCAAGATTGTACCAGCCAAGTGCTGTCCCCTTCCGCTGCGAAGGCACCATGTCCACTACCATCGCCTTCTCCGTTCCTTCGGTCATTCCGTAGAAGACGCCGTACACCGCGAAGAGCGCCCACGCCTGCCACGCGGAATGCGCCAGCCCAAAGGCGAGATACACCGCCGCGTAAACCAGCCACCCGCCAATTATCAGCGGCTTGCGGCCGATCCGATCGGACAGGCCTCCACCGTAAGTCCCCGTCATCGCCTTGATGAAATTGAGCAACGCCCATAACACCGGCGCCAACGCGATCGCAACTCCGAGCTGCCGAGCACGAAGCAGAAGAAACGCGTCAGTCGAATTGCCGATCGTAAAAGTGAAGACCACCGCCAGATATCCCCAGAATCGCCCGGACAGATCCGTCCCGAGCATCTGCGGACGATGCTGGGTCACGGTCCCGTGCGGGATGTCCCGGACAAATATCCACAGGACCAGTACCGCAATCGCACCCGGTATCGCAGTCAGCCAGAATACGGTGCGTAGCGGAGTGTGCCACTCGTACAGCACGCCAAACGCGATGAGCGGACCAACCACGGCGCCCGCATTGTCAGCCGCGGCGTGAAAGCCAAATGCGCGACCGCGAATTGATGGATCGACCGACTCTGCAATCAGCGCATCACGGGGCGTCGACCGAATACCCTTGCCAATGCGATCGGTCACTCTGATGCCCAACACCTGACCAGCCGTTTGGGTCGCCGCCGTAAACGGCCGCACTACCGACGCAATCACGTAACCCGCAAGGACAAGCCCCTTCCGCGACTTCACCCGGTCGGACCACCAACCGCTCGCAAGCTTGAGCAGCGCCGCTACCGATTCCGCGGCGCCTTCAATTACTCCGATGAAACTCGCGCTCGCCCCTAGAACAGATGCAAGAAACACCGGCAGCAGCGGATACATCATCTCCGACGCGACATCGGTGAAGAAACTCACCGCGCCGAGGGAAATCACATTCCGTCCGATTGTCTTTTTGCTTCCGGTCATTTTCTGCCGTGCACGTTACGAGAAAGGGAGAGCGTTCGCTCTCCCTCGTCTGCACAATCTACGCCTCGGCGATCACGATTTGCCGCCGCGCAGACTTGCGCGTACCTCGGAGTGATCGCCCACGGTAATCTCCCCCGATACTCCCGACACGACCGTGTGATGCCCGACCAGCGACCGCGTCAACGTCGACGCCGTGATGTTCGCATACGTCTCTATGATGGAGTCCGACAGCGTCGATCCGTCAATGTTGCTTCCCTTGCCAATGGAAACATTGGGCCCAACGATCGAGTTCTGGATCGTGACGCCATCCTCGACGTACACCGGCTCCACTATCGTTGAATTCACAATCGATTCCGGCTTGCGAGCGCGACCACGCTCCAGCATCGCACGGTTCGTCGCTATCAAGGTGTCGATCTTTCCAGCGTCATACCAACCCGCCACATCCACCACGCGAATCTTTGCGCCGTGGTCGATCATGTACTGGAACGCATCAGTGAGATACCACTCGCCGTTGTTCGGCGTCTGCTTGAGCACCGCCGCAATCCCCTCGTACAGCAACTTCCAGTTCCTGATGTAGTACAGCCCGATATTCGCGCGCTTGGAGATTGGAGTCGAGGGCTTCTCCACGATCCTGGTCATGAAGCCTTCGTCGTCCGTCACAACCACACCGAAACGCTGATAATCCTCGACTTCCTTGGTCCAGATTATCCCGTCGGCGTCCGACGAGCCGATTATCGAGAGGTCAGCATCGAAAATTGTGTCGACAAAAATGATGAGCACAGGCTGATCGACGTACTCCCTCGCAAGCGCAACCGCGCCGGCGGTGCCGTCCTGAACCTTCTGCTCCACGAAGACCGATGGGATGTCGGTGCAGCCGCGAGCAAATGCCTCGACCTTCTCCTTCAGATGCCCCGTGATGTAGATGATCTGCTCCACCCCGGGCAGTTCCTTCACATCATCGAGCACATATTCCATCACTGGTTTCCCAGCCACCCGCAGCATCGGCTTGGGCGTGACATACGTATGCGGCCTGAGTCGCGTTCCCTTGCCCGCAAGCGGGATTATTACTTTCATCGAGCCATCTC
The DNA here is from genome assembly GCA_036554185.1 of Gemmatimonadaceae bacterium. Classification (GTDB taxonomy): domain Bacteria; phylum Gemmatimonadota; class Gemmatimonadetes; order Gemmatimonadales; family Gemmatimonadaceae; genus Fen-1247. The sequence goes on from DATBNQ010000055.1 coordinate 52,026, forward strand.
CCTCGAGGCCGCCTGTATCCTAAATGGGCAGGCCCCCCGTTGGCCGCCCGCTCAGCCGCGCCTGTCCGCGCAGGCTGCCTGCACCGCGCTGGCCTTACGGCGCGCTGGTCCCCGCCCTTCCATACCGATCCTTGATCCGCACCACATCATCAAGATGCGGCGTCGACGCTTCCAGCACATCACAATCAGTCACTGCTTCCATCTGATGCACCGTGCCTGGCTCGTTCCTGAAGGACTCGCCAGCCTTCAACGATATCTCCCTCAACTCGCCACCAGCCACTTCTCCCACGCGATAAATCATCTCACCGCTCAACAGATAGATCGTTTCGTCTTTCTTTTCATGATATTGCACGGAAAGTGCCTGTCCCGCCTTGATGTGCAATACCTTGCCCACATACAGCGGTGTATGAGCCCAGATCACCTCGTGACCCCAAGGCTTCTCGACGAACCTGACGCTCTCCTTGCCGCTCATCACGCGTTACGCAGTCACGCGCATGCGCGTGGCGAGCTTGCTGAGACGCCGTCTCACCGAACCGTCCATCACGGTGTTCCCGACTCGTACGATCACGCCACCCATTATGGCTGGATCCACGCTTACCTGCGGCATTACCCTCTTTCCAAGCACCCGCGACAGCTCGGCACCGATGCTCGCCGTCTCCGCATCCGTCGTGGGACGCGCCACCGTCACTTCCGCGTGCACACGCCCCTCTTCCGAGTCCAGCAGCGCGGCATACTCCGTCGCGATCTCGGGAATCATCATCTGTCGACGGTTGTGTACCATCGTCTGCAGAAAGCGGAGGAATACCCGCGGAATCCGATCGCCGAACGCCCGCGCAAGAATCTCGTTCTTGCGCTCGTACGAAACCCTCGGCGACTCCAGGAACAGCCTGATCGTTGGATCCTGACCGATCGCGCTCGCAACGTCACGAATCATCACGCCGAACCCTTCACGGTTGTCGGCTTTGGTCGCAAGCGCCAACAACGCTTCCGCGTAGTTGCGCGACACCGGGTTCGAGCGATCCTGCATCAGACCCCCGCCTTGGGTGCAAGGCTGGAGCTCGGTATGGACGCCAGAAAACTCTCCACCAGCTGACGGTTAGCCTGATCGTCGAGATTCTTGCCGATCACGCGTGACGCACCCGCAATGGCAAGATCGATCGCTTCCCGACGCAGGTCCGCAATCGCGCGATCGCGCTCCGCACCAATCTCCCGGCGCGCACGCTCGAGCAACTCGCCCGACTCGCCGTGCGCATGCTCGATCATCTTGCCGCGTACCTGCTCGGCAGCACTGCGCGCATCTGCGATGATCTTCTGAGCCTCGTCGCGCGCCGCGGCGATCTGCTCGCGCTGATCCTGCAACAGACGATTCGCATCGTCTCGGTCACGCTGAGCCGCGTCGATCGCGTCGGCCAACGCCTTCTCGCGCTCTTCCACAGCCTTCGTGATCGGCTTGAACGCGTACTTCGAAAGAACCAGCAAGAGGACTACAAAGATCACCAACGTCCAGACCATGACGCCGCCGTTCGGCGATAGAAGCCCGGACGACGGAGCCTCGCCAGCACGCTGAGCGGTTTCCTGCAGGAGGAAGAAATGCATGAGTGACACTATTCAGTGGAGTCCCGGATGACGGCCGATTGTCGTGCCGTCACCCGTAGACTCTCGCAGTTTGAAATCAGATTTGAATCAGGCTAGAACGAGAACTTCTGCTGGATCACGAACGAGACGACGATCGCGAACAGCGCAACACCTTCAACAAGTGCCGCAAAGATAAGCGCCGCGGTCTGAATCTGACCGGCACGCTCCGGCTGACGTGCCATTCCATCCATGGCCTGCCCGCCAACCTTGCCGATACCAATTCCGGCACCAATAACCGCAAGACCAGCGCCGATTCCGGCGCCCATCATGCCCCATGCACCCGCGTATTCCTTCGTCGCACCAACTGCTGCCTGCAGTAGCGGAAACATCATTTGATCAAACTCCAGTGAAGCGTATGACCGGATTCTCAACGCGCTCCGGCATGGCGCAACCCGTCAACGGGAATTCTCCCAACGGGCCTCCCGAGCGTTAGCCCGGTACCTCAAACCAGTTTGTTAGTGGCTCGCCGTCCGAATCTGCCCAATGAACACCGCCGAGAGCAGGGCAAAGATGAACGCCTGCAGCAACGATACGAATATCTCGAGCATCGAGATCGCAACCGCCATCGCAAGCGGCGCCGGCGCGACTATGTAGCTCTGAAAGGTGAAGATCAACCCGATCAACGCCAGCAAGACAACGTGACCCGCCGTCATGTTCGCGAAAAGCCGGATCGCCAGCGCGAACGGCTTCGCGAGCTTTCCGGCGATCTCCACCGGCGTCATGATGAAAGTCATGAACGACTTCACTCCAACCGGCACGTCGTGCGGCCAGTAGACGATCGTGTTTATGTAACCCGCGCCCTGTTCCCTCATACCCGCGATCTCGACCACGACAAAGGTGATCAGAGCCAGCGTCGCCGTGACACCGATGTTGCCAGTCGCGGTCGATCCGTAAGGAATCAAGCCGCAAAGATTGGCAAAGAGAATGAAGAAGAACAGAGTGAGAATGAACGGAACGAACTTGTCACCCCTCGGCCCGACATTCGGAATCACCACCTCGTTCCGAAGAAAGAGGACGAATGCCTCCATACCGTTCCCAAAGCCCGACGGGGCCCGCTGGCCACCAAAGGTCGTTCTGGCATGAGCCCGGGCAGCCATCAGCATCGTGATGAGGCACAGGATCGCAGCGATTCCGAGCCACACAACATGCTTGGTAGGAGACATGTCTATCGCCACCGGCCCGAGATGGATCGGCGCCCACCTGGGCAACGCCATCTCACACACGAAGCCCGGATGCAGACACGGATAATCGATCGCGTGCGCATCCGTGATATGCGGGGTGATGATGTCGATTGCAGGTCCGACTTGAAGCATCTATTTGGTAAGCAAGAAGGGTTCGAACAGCGTCGTGACGAACAGAATTACCACCAGTGACAACAGCGCCGGCCCAAGCTCGAGCCCCAGGACAGGAATGATCGCAAAGCCATAGACCAGCACAGCCAGGAGCCGGATCAACGCGCCCATCCCCCAGCCAATCATCAGCCTTTCCTTCCCGAACGACCGTCCGACTATCAGCGTCAGGACCTGGACCACCACCGCGACCCCGACCGATGTCCAGATAGCGCGACTCATCGCGCCCGTCACGGCTTAGGTCCCTCCCGCTTGTCGCCTGATGCCATGAGTTTCCGATACATGCTGTAGAACGACCCGCCAGCCCCTGAAAATGCTCCCAGTATCAGGAATAACGGACCGGTACCGAACCGCCTGTCCAACCACTGCCCGGCGAAGACAAAGAGGACGATCGAAACCGCAAACTGAAGCCCGATCCCGGCGAACTCCGACGCCGATGGCGCACTCCCTTTGTCCCCCACAGTGCAGAAATTTAACGCGCTTGTGAAAAAAAGTTCAAGCGCACCCCCAAGGTACCCTCGGCGCCGGATGTTTAACATTCCGACCACCCTACCCCGGATTTGTGATCCCAGCGTAACTGCCGATACTCCAATCAGTTATCTGTAACATCTCGCTTGCTCCATCGTCTTTCAGTTGATAACTTTGGCACTCGCGACGACCGTCCGACTACCGCCTTCCCGCGTCGCTCCTTGTATGGAAAACCGTCTCATCATATCAACACTCTGCGCCGCCGCACTCGTATACGCGTGCGGGCCTTGGGTGCATTCACAAACCGCCGATTCAAGTCCGGTTAATCGCTCCAATCAAACATTCCGAGCATCAACCGGTCACAAGACTCCCGCAACTGTCGCAACTGAGCTCGATCTTGCACGAAACGGTTCGCGCGTTGACTTCGCACTCCGCGTTACCAACAACACCAAGAAAACTGTCGAGCTGCGCTTTCCCAACGCACGCACACACGACATCGCAGTGCTCGATTCCACGGGCAGGACAATCTGGCGAGCAAGTGCGGGTCGCCTCTTCACACAGACGATGCAGGCACTCACTGTCAGGTCGAGCGACACACTCACCATGGAAGACAGTTGGGACACGCGCGGCGCGCACGGCGCGTACACAGCAGTCGCACTTCTCGCGACAGCAACCGATCCCGTTGAACGACGCGTAACGTTTACGCTGCCGTGAATTGTGGGCGTGCGTTGTTGCCGCGCGCCACGTCACTCTCGATTGCAGGCCTCGCGCTCGCCGCTCTCTCGCTTCCGAGTTGCGCAAGCAATACCGTCCGCCCCGGTTCCGAGGGCGTGACGACACGGCAGACCATGACCGTCGCAGGTATCCCGCGCACGTACCTGCTGCACATTCCCGCCCACTACGACACGATCCGCCGCGCGCCACTGGTCATCGTGCTGCACGGACACGGAGAAAGCGCCGATAACTTTGAGAAGTACACCGGCATGAGCGACAAGGCGGACCTCGAGGGTTTCATCGCCGTCTACCCGCAGGCACTCGGCGATCCCAGCGACTGGCACACCGCCATCGATGGACCGAGCAAGCGCGACGACATTGCATTCGTGCGGAACATCATCAATCTGCTCGAACGCAAATATCGAATCGATACGCGTCGCATTTATGCCGCCGGTCACTCCAACGGCGGCATCATGACTTACCGCCTCGCTTCGACACTCTCCGACAAGATCGCGGCAATCGGTGTCACCGCTGGCTCCATCGGAATGATCGACGATCACGGCGACACCGTGCGATACGCGCCGCCCGCACATCCGGTTTCAGTAATTCATTTTCACGGACTCGAGGACGCAGACGTTCCATATCACGGCGGCGCGGAATCCGATGGGCCCGACAATATCGTGTCCGTCAGAAACACGGTTTCGTTCTGGCTCACGGCCGACCACTGCCCAACCACCGCTGCGTCACGAACCGTCTCGGCCGACCGGAACGTCATCGTCGATAGCTACACGCCGTGCGCCAAGGGCACTGCGGTTACGCTCTACACCATCATCGACGGCACCCACCGCTGGCCTGGCGACGACGTTCCATGGTACACGTTTCCCGGACGCGACGATTCCGACATCATCGCAACCGACGTCATGTGGGATTTCTTCGCCGCACATCCGCGAGTGAACTGATCGCACATCTCCGCCCACCCGGAGATTGCACAGCCCTTCCCTGATTCCCCGCGCCGCACCCTGTCATTCCCCGCGCCGCACCCTGTCATTCCCGCGAAAGCGGGAATCCATCCGTTGCCGAATCACTCCATCCGTGCGCCGAGCCGGGAGATGTGATGATCTCCAGGCCTGCGCCCCCCGGCCGCGACGTCCTCGCCCGACCCTTGCATGTCGGTTGCGCATGACCAAAGACCATCGCAACCACCTTGAAGCCCGCCTTCTCCAGGAGCGCGAGCGAGTAACCAACCTCCTCAGCCGCTACGCTGAGCGACACGAAGGCGAGGACGAGCAGGACGAAGCCGGTGACCTCACCAAAATGCCGCTTCACATGGCCGACCAGGGGACGGATACAATGCAGCAGGAGCTGGACGCCGTGATGGCGGACCGCGAGACCGCCACGCTCGCCGAGATCGACGCGGCACTCGAGCGGCTCTACCACGACCCGGATCACTTCGGCATGTGTGAGCGAACCGGCAAGGAGATTCCGTTCGCGCGACTGGACATCGTTCCCTGGGCCCGGACCTGCTAGGTCGGAGGGATTCCTCGCTCGCACTGATTGCGACGCACATTTAACGATCGATTTCGCTCCGTTAGGAATCGTACCGATCGGTAATCATCGGTGCGGTATCGAACGATGGTCCGAAGCCGTAGCTTACCTCCCTCCTACAGCCGAGGAAGCTTCGTTTGATCGTGCTTCACGCTCTTGGGCAGTGCCTCATACGGACAGCGGTCACGACCATTACGCCCCGCGCCGACATGTGTTTCGCGCTCGCGTCCTACCTGACTCGCGAACGTGGAAAACGGGTCCCGCGGCGCTCGATCGAGACGTTCTTCTGGCCGGCCATGCGCCCGGGAGATGCTTCGCACTCGCTCAGCGAGCTGATTCACAAGCTTCGCGATAGGGGAGTACCGATCCAGCGAGACGAAGCGTCCTGCATCTGGCTGCCACGTGATGCGGCCTCCGTCGACGTAGACTCGTTTTCAAAAGAGCCGCTCGACCGAATGGCGGACCGGGACCTGTCGATTCTGCCGGGTTACACTCCGCGGTCATCAGCTGCGTTCGTCGATTGGGTCGACGAGTGGCGTGAGCACATGCGGCTGCGCGTATTGCAGGACGTGGTCGGCGCGACCGCCAAGGCTGCGGGTACGCAAGACTGGCACCTTGCACTTGCTCTCGCCCGTCAGGCGCTGAAAATCGACCCGGCAAACGAGTCCGCGCTCCGGCTCCGCGCGCGAGCCGCCGATCACCTCGTCCACGAGGCGCGGGCCACAGCAGATCCTCAGCTTCCCGGCGTCGCCGGCCGCGCCGTCACGCAGCGGATTCGGGAATCGGCCACGATTCCTGAATGGCGGAGCCAACGGTCGATGTCAGCTGCGGACCAGGACACCGCGCTGGTCGGGCGGGAGCTGCCGATGCGGCGTCTCCGGAACGAGGCACTGCGGGCACTGAAGGGCGAGGTCTGCTCAGCATACGTCTCCGCGCCAGCTGGAATCGGCAAGAGCCGGCTTGTTCGCGAACTGCTCGGGTGGATGCGGGACCAGGGAGCTGCTGTGTGTGTCGTGGCATGCGATCGTCAGGACGGCCAGCGGCCGCTGTCGGCGTTCATTCAGGCCGTACCGCGGTTGCAGTCGATGCCAGGCGCAGCCGGTTGTGCACCGAGCGCGGTCGAATGCCTCGCACGGATCACGCAACTCGTAAATGAGACCACGGGAGTGGGTGCTCATGACGACGCAGTTCAACTGACGGCGTCGATCCGGGCCTCCGTAATCGATCTCGTCGACGCGGTAGCCGATGAGCAACCGCTGCTGTTTGTCGTCGAGGACGTTCACTGGATTGATCCGGCGTCGTGGTCGCTGCTGCGCACGATCGCGGCGAAAGCGCAGGGCTCCGTCTTTCTCATTTGCACGTCTCGCGTGGGCTGGCAACACACCGCGTGGGGTGCGCCTGAGTACTTCCGCCTGGAGGAATTGCCGGCACTCGACACGCACTCGGCTCGTGCGCACACGCAGAACTACCTTGCAAAACTGGATCGCGGCGCGAGCGATGAATACGTGGACTGGTGTGTCGACACATCCAGTGGCAATCCATATTTCATTGAGGAACTCGTCAACTACTGGGTAACGACGGGCGAGCAGTATTCCGCACCACCATCACTTGTCGCCCTCGTCGAAGCTCGGCTTGCACACGTTCGCCCGGAGGCGCTCCGCGTGATTCAGGCCGCAGCGATTCTGGGGAAGTACAGCACTGTCGAATTGCTGCAGAAGGTACTGGAATTTCCGACGCATTCCCTGATTTCATCAATCGAAGAGCTGGCGCAGGCCGGCCTGCTGACAATGCCGGGCGGTGGCGACTCGAGCGGAACCGCGCCAGTCCTTTGCCGGCACGATCTCATTGGCCGAGCAGCCACCAGGGGCCTTTCGGGTCAGGGGCGTGCGTTACTGCATCACGCGGCGGCCCGCGCCATGGAATCTGCAGCTACGGACAACCAATCAGCCGAGCTTCTGTGGGATTGCGCCGATCACTGGCACGCTGCCGGCCAGTCCGAGCGCTCCGTTCGCGCCGCCATTGCCTGCGCGCGGCACCTCCACGACATGGGCCTGGTTCACAACGCAGTCCAACGGTGTGAAGCTGCGCTCGCGAAGTGCCAGACGAATTCAGCCCGAGCCGCCGTCCTGCGCGCTATGGCGCATTCGTTTTATGCGGCGCACGAGTGGCGCACTTTCTTTGACACGGTGGCGGAGGTACGATCGCTCGAAGCCGCATCGACCACGTACGCGCCGAAGCATGATGATCTCGAGCTCTGCGAACTCAGTGCGCAACGCAACGTTCATCGCGACTGGAGCGGAGCCCTGGAACTGACGCTCAAGTGCGTACGTTCCGCGGGCGCTGATGCACCACACCGAGTGCAAGCCGCCATCATTGCCTTCTCGCTTGCCACCAACGTTGGCGGCCTCCAGATTATGGACGACGTTTTTCAACAAATTGAGCCACTCCTGTACTGCACTGGCGTGCGACCTCAGGACAGGCTCATGTTTACAATGATGTACAGCACCATTCGAGGTGACAAGGACACGAGCGCAACAACCGCACGGGAACTGCTCGGGGTCGCCGAGAGGACGCTTCCGTCGCGCTATCGCATGACAGTAATGCTGAACTGCGCGAGCGCGTTACGTCGCAGCGGGGCTGTAAATGAGAGCGAGCTAGTCTGCGAATCGTTGTTTCATATCGCCGTGCCTCTGCGCTGCTTTGATTTGGCCGCAGAAGCCTGCAACCGGCTAATTGAGATGCATGTCGATAGCGGGTGTCCGGTGGACGCTCGTCGCTGGGTTTCGACGTACCGTGCACTTAGGCGTCCAAAGAGAGAACTTCGCTCGCAGCGCACGCTTCGAATTGCGATCGCTAGAGTGCACGTTTTAGACAGTGAGTGGGACGCAGCCGCCCAATTACTGGGCACAGCCCCTGGCAATCGCCTGTGGGAGGACTCGGTGTTGATGTTACGAAGCGCGGCACTCGCCACAAAAATTCGCGTCGAGATAGGCAGAGGAACGCTGCCTGCAACTCTCGCCCCCCTCGTCAACGAGCTTGGCATACTCAACGAGAGTTTCAGGACGGTTGGGGCGCAAGACTACGAATGTTACTCTTTGTACCTCGGCTACCGCTATATCAACGAATCTGCGCGCGCGGAAGGTTTCCTCGAACAGTACGTCAGACGCGAGCGGCGCGATAACAAGCCACTGGCTCCGGAAATAGCCGCCGAAGTCGCGCGGTTAGCCCTGTGATGCGAGTCGCAAACGGGGTACTTCTTGCGTATGCGGAAGTGATTGATGCGATGAGTATTTGAACAGCTCGTCAAATCGCCCACTGCTGAGCAGCGCGTCACAGATCGACGGGTCGAACTGACGGCCCCGATGCTTGATAAGCTCCGCCCTGACGGCGGTTGCATCCAACGCCTTACGGTAGGGGCGGTCCGATGTCATCGCATCGATCGTGTCGGCGAACATAATTATGCGCGACGCCAGTGGGATCCTGTCGCCGGCGAGTCCGTCAGGATACCCAGTACCATCCCAGTTCTCATGGTGATTTCGCACGGCGGGCACGACGTCACGTAGCTGCGACACTTTGGAAACGAGCTCTTCGCTCTTGATCGGATGTGTTTGCATGATCGCATTCTCCTCTTCGGTCAGCCGGCCTGGCTTGAGGAGAATCGGGGCGAACACTTCGTGAATCTTGCCCACGTCATGCAACAGAGCGGCAATCTCCACCCGTTTTGCAACTGACGAACGGAGACCAACAATCTGCGCAATGACCTTCGCATGTTCCGACACTCGGCGTGAATGGCCGGACGTGTACGGATCGCGTGCTTCGATAGCGGCGACCATCAATTCAAGCAGCTCTTGGTTGGCTTTCTCAAGTTGCAGATTGACGATATAGAGTTCGCGGAGACCTAGCAGCGACACCGCGCAGACGAACGCTCCGGGCGCACCGTACTTCACGTAAACCCACGCGAGCCCCGCAATAACGGGCAAAGCAATGACATCGTAGGTCAGCGTGCCAAGACTGTTCTCCGTCCAGACGTCCCGGAAATTCCGATTATCGCTGAGCGCGATGACTCCGCTCACTGATAAACTGTTGACTCCGGAATACGTGACGAAAAGCGCGCCGAGGGCGATGTACGGGAGGGATCCAGATAGGACAGACGTGCCGTCGAATAGTCGATACGAAAGAATCGCCACTGAAACCGACAGACATAGCTGGCAAATATTAAACAGCGCCTTGCCAATTGGTCTGCGCCTCACAACCTGAACGACTAACGACACTGCCATTACGCCGACAACGGTCGCCCAATCCGGCGAAATTGCCGCGCTTGCGAGAAACGGAACGAAGGATACAGTCCCGGTTGTATTTCGTGAAAGCGAGTGACCCATCATGTGCGTGGCCAACGCGATAACACTCAACGTTGCCACTGCCCTGATATGGTCAGCACCAATTACTGGCGCGAGCCAAATGAGGAAGGCGAGAGATGCGCTGGCAAGCAGCGCAACGATAATAATGTACGTGCGAACTGGCTGTTTCATAATTTGTGCAAGGACCCCCGTCCGCGACCCTATGACCACTCTTGCGTACCGCCGCCGGAAAACATAGCGGCCAGAAAAGCCATCATCATCGTCATTTTCGCGTCACCTCCCATCCGTTCTGTCACGTCGCTCGCGCGTACGTGCAAACTGCAAAGGTTGGCTCCGCTCATTCCTACCGTACCTACCGTCTCAACTCCGCTAGGTCGGGGAACGGGGGTTTTGTTTTGATTAGTCTATAGGTTGTCTCGAGGTAAGCATCAGGCTGCGATTTCTACAACTGCTCTCTACGCGCCATACTCCAACCAACGGTTTGTCGCATCCAACACGGCAAGTACCGACGCCGTTTCCGCACTATCACTCACTTCGCACGTTCCGGCTAACAGCCGCACTTCCCGGCCATGCCGCACCGCAACGCCGACGAATATGAACTTCCTGTCAAACGCTTCGAACACACGCACACCTTCCAAACCAAACTGACGATCCTTCGCGTCCGCGTCGCCTATCGCCAAACACGCCGCGCGCGCTGCCAATTCCAACCGCGCACGATCTCCGTCAACTCCACGTGCCTCTCCAATGAACGACGTCCCATCCTTGATCAACGACACTCGGCACGACACGCCACGCGCCCGGGAACCACGCACTTCCACGTCCTCGAAATAGATCCGCCGACGTGGGCCGTCCAGTCCTGGGGTTGGCATGTAAACACCCATTCCCTCAGTATCGGCAGCCGTCCGGTTTTTCGGAGGCGCAATCGGTGACGGCGTCGAGGTCGGCGGCGCTTGCTTCGGCTGCGGAGGAGGAGCCTCGCTCACCGCCGCAATCGATACACGACGATGGTCGATCCGTAACCCGAGATGGGCGAAAAGCGCGCTCTCCACATTCCGCACGGTTTGCTTAGCGGGAACCTCGGACGTCGTCAGGATATGTACCTCCTGTATCGACCCCTCCCCGTTATCCACTACCCGCACCGACACCACCCCAGGCAGCGTGCGGATCAATTCTTCGGCTTGCTCCCCGAGCCGAGCGGGCGTCACAAATGTAGTCACGCTTATAAGGAACTAAAGTTTGGCCGCGCCTGACGATGATCGCCCGCGCAATGGCCATCGGACTTGATGACCCCTAAAGACACAAGCCCGCCAAGAAGAGCATACTCGATCTCCCCATTGGCGGCCCTCACAAAGTGCGACCTCATGCCCATTTAGGCAATAGTGGCGTATCCATCCGGAATATCATACTCCTTCAGCTTCCGGTATAAAGTCCGCTCTCCGATCCCTAAAAGCTCGGCAGCTCGCCGCCGATTCCCATCAGTTTCCCGCAACGCGGCCTCGATCGCCCCCCGCTCGATCTCCGCCATCGTCATTCCAGGCGTGACCGTCAATACGTTCGGCGGAGGCCCGGACTCCGGTACAATTGCCGAAACAGCCTCACCCACCCCGACCGGCAACGCCCGGACGCCCTCCACCGGCTCCATTTCGCGCCGATTCCCCCCCCCGCCCCCGCCAAGCTCCGCAGTCTCATCGACTCGCCGCCTCAACTCGTCCAACTGGAGCCGCAGCTCCACCAGGCTGTGAACGATGAATTCCAGCTCCCGCCCAGCCATCCCCGCCTCTGCGCTCCGTGCCGCGACCTGCGGAACCCGAACGGGCAGAAGACTCGACCCCTCCCGCACCTCCGCCGGTATATCGGTAGCCGTGATCTCGCGACCCGGCGCCAGTACCACCATGCTCTCGATCAGATTCTTGAGCTGCCGAACGTTACCCGGCCATGCATAGTCCGACATGATCTGCATCGCATCCGCAGCAATCCCATGAAACGGCCTGTCGTGCTGCGCCGAAAACTGCCGCACAAATCGACGCACCAGCAGCGGTATGTCTGCGCGACGCTCACGTAATGGCGGGAGATAGATGCTCAGCACATTCAGCCGATAATAAAGATCCGAACGGAACCGCCCTTCTTCCACGAGCTTACGCAATGGCTGATTCGTCGCGGTAACCACGCGAACATTCACCTTTATCGGAATGGTCCCGCCAACTCGGGTCACCTCGCGCTCCTCCAGCACGCGCAGCAGTTTCACCTGCGTCGCGGGCGGAATGTCGCCAATCTCATCAAGAAAAAGCGTTCCGGTATCGGCAAGCTCGAACCGGCCGATGCGCCGCTCCGCAGCTCCGGTGAACGCGCCCTTCTCGTGGCCGAACAACTCGCTCTCCAGCAAGGTCTCCGGCAACGCACCGACATTGACGGCGATGAAGGGCCGCCCACGACGCGGGCTGAGTTGGTGTATCGCCCGCGCAACGAGCTCCTTGCCTGTGCCGCTCTCTCCCTGAATGAGCACGGTGCTCGACACTGGTGCCATCTGCTCCACCCGCACCAGCACCTCGCGGATCGCGTCGGACTGGCCGACCAGACCAGTAGATTCGGCGAGCCGGCGTCGCTCCAGTACGCGCTTCACGACGTCGACCAGCTCCTCCGCGACAACCGGCTTGGTGTACACATCGACGAAGCCAATCGAGCGGAGTCGCTCGATCAACTGCGGGTCCGCGACGTCGGCGAGTCCGATCACGGCTGTTCCCTCCCATAACTGATCGCGCACAACTTGACGCACCGCGGGGTCCGCTATGTTGCCCGTGAGCACAATCAGTTCCGGACGCGTCCGTCGAATCTCCGCCGAAAGATTGTCCACCGCGGATACAACCGACGTACTTATGCCGGCGGATTCCAACAACGCGTTCAGACGGACCGCAGGCTCGACATCGGCAAGCGTAATCAGAACTGTAGCGCCGCCGTTACGCGCCATCCGCCCTCCGATGTTCAGTAACTCGTCCGCTGAGTATGTCGCACGCGTGCTCTATGATCGGCTCGAGTGCCGCAAGGCCATCACGCACCCCGCCAGCCGACCCCGGCAGGTTTACGACCAATGTGCGCCCACGAACTCCGGCAATTCCGCGCGACAACACGGCACGCGGAAAGCGTGTCGCGTTCCCGCGCATCTGCTCAACGAGGCCGGGTGCGTCCGCGTCGATGACTGCACGCGTTGCTTCGGGTGTGACGTCCCGCATGGACAGTCCCGTGCCGCCTGTGGTCAGAACGAGATCGCAGCCGCCGCCATCACAAGCGCCGAGCAGCGCCCGAACGATCTCCACCGATTCATCCGGCACGGTCACACGCGATGCGACGCTGTAACCGCGCGCACGTGCCCACTCGGCGATGCTGTCCCCGGATACGTCAACCCGCTTTCCGACTGCTGCCGAGTCGGAGACTGTGACTATGGCAATTTTCAACGATGCGACGCGTTCTTGTAGAATGGCATCTTCTGCACCACGGCGGGTAGCCGCTTGCCGCGGATATCCACTTCGAACTCTGTCCCTTCCTTCGCCATATCGAGCGGAAGATACGCTGTACCGATCGCGATACCGAGCGTTGGGCTCATCGTTCCGCTGCGCACTTCGCCACATGGCGACCCGGCGCACGTCACTGCGTACCCGTGACGCGGGAATGCGCGATCCGGCATGGTAAAGCCAATAAGCTTGCGCGGAATTCCGGCAGCCTTCTGACGCTCGAGCGCGGGCTTCCCTACAAAATCTCCCTTCTTGAGCTTGACGAGCCAGCCGAGACCGGCCTCATACGGCGTCGTTGTATCATCGATGTCGTTTCCGTACAACGCCATTCCCATTTCCAGACGCAGCGTGTCCCGGGCGCCGAGTCCCGCCGGCACAACTGAACCGTCGCTCATTATCGCGTTCCACATCTCTACCGCTCGGGACGCGTCGAAGTAAAGCTCGAAGCCGTCTTCACCGGTGTATCCGGTGCGAGAAAGGATCACGTCCGGGATTCCCGCGACCGTCGCGAGTTGAAAATGATAGTATTCGATGTCGTTCAGATTCACATCGGTAAATTGGCCCATCACTTCCTGTGCGCGTGGCCCCTGAAGTGCCAGCAGCGCAATGTGATCACTGACATCCTCGAGGCTGCAGTCAAACCGATCCATGTACATCCTGATGTGCGCGAGATCCTTGTCCTTGTTGGACGCATTCACGACTACCATCAGATGGGCGGGGAATCGATACACGAGACAGTCGTCGACTATCGTCCCATTCTCGTACAGAATTGTCGAGTATTGCGCCTGACCAACGGAAAGGGCCGCGACGTCGTTGGTCGTTACATGGTTGATGAAGTCGATGGCCTGCGGGCCACGAACGATGAACTCTCCCATGTGGCTCACATCGAACAGCGCCACGCTCTCACGCACCGATCTGTGTTCAGACGTTATGCCTGCCGGATACTGCACCGGCATCTCGAAGCCGGCGAATGGTACCATCTTCGCGCCGAGTGCGACGTGGACGTCATGCAGGGGCGTGCGTTGACTCACAGCGTTTCTCCTCCCATAAGTACAGCCATTATCGCTTTCTGTATGTGCAACCTGTTCTCCGCTTCATCCCATACGCGACTCTGCGGCCCGTCGATGACGTCCGCCGTAACCTCCTCACCGCGATGCGCCGGAAGACAGTGCAGAAAGATCGCCCCTTTCGCCGCGCGCGCCATGAGCGGCGCATCGACGCAGAAACCGCGGAACGCCTTTTCGCGCAGCGCCTGCTCCTCCTCCTGGCCCATCGATGCCCAAACGTCCGTCGTTACTACGTCAGCGCCGCGGGCCGCTTCGCCTGGATCGCGTACAACGGCAACAGTTGCCCGCTTGCGGGCCCGTTCGAGGATCGCCGCATCCGGATCGTAGCCCTCCGGGCACGCGAGCGACAATTCAAATCCCAGGATGGAGGCGGCGTTTATCCACGAATTCGCCATGTTGTTTCCATCACCGATCCACGCCACCTTTTTCCCGGCGATGCTCCCGAGCTGCTGTCGCACTGTCAGAATGTCTGCAAGAACCTGGCAGGGATGCAGGAGATCGGTCAAACCATTGATCACCGGGATGGACGCGTCGCGCGCAAGTGTCTCGACATCGGAGTGCGCAAATGTGCGGATCATTATCCCGTTGACGTAGCGCGATAGAACCTTGGCCGTATCGGATATGGGCTCGCCACGTCCAAGTTGTACATCGCGCGGCGAGAGAAACAGCGCGTGACCTCCAAGCTGGTAGGTGCCCACTTCGAACGACACGCGTGTCCTCGTGGACGCCTTCATGAATATCATCGCGAGCGTCTGGCCCGCGAGCGGCGTCTTCGTGTAGGCTCCAGTGCGCATCGACTCGGCGAGTGCAAACAGGGCATCCAGTTCGGCGGATGAAAAGTCGGGTATGGCGAGAAAGTCGCGGTGTTCTGTGGTCATGTGTCGGAATTACAGGATATGACTACCTATTGAACCTCATCAATTCTAGCGGACTCAGGTTGCCGCGCGAACGATGGTCGTGAAGCGCGCGGAGACGACACGACGGCCACCCACGGTGGCCAGGCCCTGGAGATGCGCTACCCCGCGACGGAAACTCGTGAGTTCCACGCCCAGGAGCAGCGTGTCACCGGCGAGCGCCGGCCTGCGAAGCTTTACTCGCTCGATGGCGGCAAAATATCCAACCACACCTTCAGTCGAGTCTACGAGGCCAAGCAGGAGCGCAGCCGAGGTTTGAGCGAGGGCTTCCACGACAAGCATGTTCGGCATGGCAGCCTGCGGCATCCCCCACGCCGGACCGAACCACTCGGCCCCCGTGACGCGCTTGACTCCCTCCACTCGCCTGCCCTCATCAAGGACCGCGATGCGGTCAACCAGTAGAAAGGGATAGCGATGCGCGAGCACATGCATCACTGCCGATGAATCCATCATTATCGCGGTCGTCCTGCCGAACGACGCGCGCCCCCGCTCACAGAATGTACCGACGAAGATCTTCGTCCTCGACCACCTTCTCGAGGCGTCGCTTGACCATCGCCGCGTCAACGTTGACCGGCTCCTTGCCGCCATCCGGAAGCTCGTACAACACGTCTTCGAGCAGCGTCGTCATCACCGTATGAAGGCGACGCGCACCAATATTCTCCATTCGATCGTTGGCGTGCGCCGCAGTACGCGCGATCTCTGCCACTCCGTCCGCCGTGAACGTGAGCGAGGCGCCCTCCGATTCGACTAGTGCCGCGTACTGCTTCGTCAGCGCGTTCTCCGGCTCAGTCATGATCCGCACAAAATCCGCTTCGGTGAGCGGTTTCAGCTCGACACGAATGGGAAAACGGCCCTGCAGCTCCGGAATCAGATCGCTCGGCTTTGATACGTGGAACGCGCCAGCTGCGACGAACAGGACGTGATCTGTCTTGACATTGCCGTACTTGGTGGAAACAGTTGAACCTTCGACGATCGGCAGCAGATCCCGCTGCACACCCTCACGCGACACGTCCGGCCCGCCCGTGTCACCACGCTGCCCAGCGATCTTGTCGATCTCATCGAGAAAGATGATTCCCATCTGCTCAACGCGTTCGAGCGCGTCGGTCACAAGCTCGTCCTGATCGATGAGCTTGTCCAGTTCTTCGTCCATCAGAATCCGTCGCGCCTCGGGAACCTTTACCGTGCGCTTCTTGCTGCGTTTGGGCATCATCTCGCGCAGCATGTCGGAGAAATTCTCCATCCCGTCTGGCGCGCCTTGCGGGACCATCATGTCAAACATCACCGGCGCGTTCTGGCGAACCTCCAGCTCGACCTCGCGATTGTCCAACTCGCCTGCTCGCAGCAAGAGCTTGAGCTTGTCGCGCGTGCGCTGATGCCGATCGCGCGCCGCCTCGACTTCCTTGGTCACCCCACCACTCCCCGAAACGAAAAAGACCTGCTCATCGTCGGGGGCAGTCTGAACCTCCGGCTGCGCCACCGTATCTGCGGGTACCGGCAGCAGAAGATCGAGTAACCGCTCGTCGACGCGCTCACTTGCAAGCTCCTCGACTTCGCTTTCGCGATCGTCGCGCACCATGCTGATCGCCGCTTCCACAAGATCTCGCACCATCGATTCCACATCACGACCGACATAGCCGACTTCGGTAAACTTGGACGCCTCGACCTTCACGAATGGCGCCCCCGCGAGCTTGGCCAGACGCCGCGCGATCTCAGTCTTGCCCACTCCGGTTGGACCGACGAGAATGATATTGTTCGGGGATATCTCATCGCGAATGGACTCCGGCGCGCGTTGTCTGCGCCAGCGATTTCTGAGCGCGATTGCAACCGCCCGCTTTGCGTCCCCCTGCCCGACTATGTAGCGATCCAGTTCGTGAACAATCTGCCGCGGCGTAAGATCCGCCAGCTTCGCGAGAGCCTGCTGCGTACGCGGTGAGGCCATTCCTATGCCCCTGGCTCGATGATCGTAATATTCGTATTCGTGTACACGCAGATCTCACCCGCTATCGTGAGTGCACGTCGCACGATGTCGCGGGGCTCGAGCTCGGTGCTCTGTACAAGCGCCCGCGCGGCAGCGAGCGCGTAGGTTCCCCCGGAGCCAATCGCCAGAATCCCATCATCCGGCTCGATTATGTCGCCGGTTCCGGAAATAATGAAGCCGTGCTCGCGGGATACGACCACCAGAAGTGCCTCCAATCGGCGCAGCACTCGATCGCTACGCCAATCCTTGGCGAGGTCCACGGCGGCCCGGGGGAGGTTATCGGGGAATCTCTTCAGCTTCTCCTCGAACTTTTCGAATAGCGTGAAGGCATCCGCCGCAGCGCCGGCAAAGCCCGCGAGCAGCCGTCCATTCTGAAGAGTCCGGACTTTCTGGGCGTTGGATTTCATTACCGTGTCACCCACGGTGACCTGCCCGTCGCCACCTAGTGCAACCTGACCATTGCGGCGCACCGCAAGAATCGTCGTGGCGCGAATGGTCGGAAGAGAACTGTGCATACCCTAAAGAAATAGCGGTGCGCCCCCTTTTTGCACTCTGACCATGGATCAGTGCTGAGAAGCCCTCAATGCCCATCACGGCCGCAGATTGACTTCGGCGGACGCCAACCAGATGCAACGTGGAGCTATCGTGCGTGTGGAATACATACCAATCGGCGCAGGAATCCTCGTACTCCTCATCGGCATCGG
This sequence comes from Gemmatimonadaceae bacterium, assembly GCA_036554185.1. Classification (GTDB taxonomy): domain Bacteria; phylum Gemmatimonadota; class Gemmatimonadetes; order Gemmatimonadales; family Gemmatimonadaceae; genus Fen-1247. Next base: position 70,264 of record DATBNQ010000055.1, read on the forward strand.
CTTCCTGTGGGATGCCTGGGGTCCGCAGACAATCGGTCCCATGCGCGATCGCCGTCGCCGCACTCGCGCGCCGATCGATCTGCGAGGGGAGTTCATCGCTGGATTGGGAGTCGTCCTCCTCGGCGTCGCCCTCGTGGGCCGCGATTGGCGCCTGGAGACGCCCATCGTTCTCGTCGGTACGATCTGCATCATAGTAGGCGCGCTAAGGAATCGGAAATATTTTCGAGAACTGTTCCTTTTTCGCGGTGCCGCCAGGCGTAGCACCGAATCACCCCCTCGAAAATCGGGCAAAATGCGCATCAGGTGACACCCTACTGTCAGAATTCATTACATGAATCGACCATCCATTTTTGACCCGGCAAGCTGTTTGCTCTAAACCGTACCATGGCAACCTACGACGAAAACCTCCTGCTCCGAGCGCTTCCACCGGAGACCGGTCGCCGACTGGCCGAACACCTCGTGACGATCGACACCCCGTCCCGAACGGAGCTGTACGAGCCGGGGGACACGGTAAATCGGGTCTACTTCCCGCTCGACTCCGTCATCTCCATGACTGCCCCGGTAAGCGGGGCGTGGGGCGAGGTCGCGACAGTCGGTCAGGAGGGCATGGTCGGGCTGCCGACGCTCTTCGGTACCGATATGGCAAACATGCGATTCTTCGTTCAGATCGGGGGACGGATTGCGGTAGCGCCCGCGCACACGTTCATCGAGTTATTGAAAGCAGACGACGCTCTTCGCGTGATAATGCTCAGGTACGCCCATGCCATGTTCACCCAGATCGGTCAGTCGGTTGTGTGCAACCAGCGACATTCGCTCCGCCAGCGATGCGCCAGATGGCTCCTGATGACGCATGATCGGGTTCCCGGCGACCAGTTTCACCTCACCCACGAGTATCTGGCAGTAATGCTCGGAGTACGCCGAGCTGGTGTTACCGTCGCGGCCGGCAATCTTCAAAAAGCGGGACTGATTCGCTACAGGCGGGGTGAGATAGTCATTGTCAACAGAGCCGGACTCGAGGCGGTGTCCTGCGAATGCTATCGCCTCGTCGCCAACGTGTACGACAGACTTGTCGGCCAGGTCGTCGAGAAGAGCATGTCCGCGTAGTTGTGGCGGAACCGGCCAGATAGTTTCATACATTCGGACACAGGAATGACGCCTGAATGAACAGCGTGATATCTAGTCGTGCCGCGCATCCGGTTGACCCGATGCAGCCGAGTGCCACTCCATCTCGGTTGCGTCCGGAGGACGGAGAAGAAGGTCGAGCGCAAGCCACATGAGACGCGACACTGGATAGAGCACGATTGGCGCCGCGACCATTGCGACGATCAACGAATATTCCACGCCAGCCCACGGCACCCTGGGCCACATCACAATCACCACGATCAGCAGCACAAGGGCGAACAGGATCTCCGCCAGTACGATGTTGAAGAACATTCCGCCGAGGAAGTAATCGTCGGCTTCACCGCGATCGAGCCGTATGCCACACTTGGGGCAGCGCACTCTAAGGGCGAACCAGTTCCTGGCGACCTTCCCCGCACCACAATTGGGACATCGCAACCGGAAAGCGCGGAAGAAATAGCGCGCCACGTCGCGCATTCGCGGCATGATGATCTCCCCGCGACTTGTCATCTCCCCAGGGTCGCCTGCGCGCATAACCTCGGCATACTTCCACACTGATTCCAGCAATCGCGCCGTTGGCTCCACCGGAAAATTCTCCGCGATATCGCTACGGCGTATTTCACCGTCCGATGCCGTAAACCAGAGGGCGGGCCGTTGCAGACCACCATTTCCCGGAGTCACGCCATGATCGACTTCACGACGCCGATCAACCACCCACGACCGGCCATGAACGAACAGAAACAGTGACACCGACGACCTACGCTCGCACTAAGCGCGCGGATGTGCAGACTTGTACGCCTGCTTCAAGCGTTCAACGCTCGTATGCGTGTAGATCTGAGTCGATTGGACCGACGCATGCCCCAGCAGTTCCTGTACCGCGCGTAGATCCGCGCCGGCATCAAGCATGTGTGTCGCGAACGTGTGACGCAGCGAGTGCGTCGACAATCCCGCGCTTTCGCTCACGAGATCGAGCAACGACGTCATCGCATTCTGCAACGCGCGCACGCTGATGCGACGACCGAGGGACGAAAGGAAAAACGCGGTGCGATCGCCACGCTGCCCGATGCTGTGCAACAGCTCGTCGCGCTTCGCCTCATAATTCCTGAGCGCAAGTACGGCACGATCGCCCAGCGGAACGATTCTTTCCTTGCGACCCTTGCCACGCACCTTCACCTGATTCGCAAGAAGATCCAGCGAATCCCGATTGATCCCGCGCACTTCCGACAGACGCAAGCCAGCGGAATAGAAAAGCTCAAGCATCGCCAGGTTGCGCACATCACTGAAACGGCCGCCCTGCGCGCGAATCTCCGCCGCGCTGAAAAGAGTGCCCATCTGCGTGAGGTCGAGGTATTCCGGAAGATGCATGTCACGCTTGGGGGCGCCAACGGCCCGCGCCGGATTGACGTCAACGATCTCATTCCGATGCATGTATTTGTACAGGGATCGCACCGCCGACAACGACCGCCCGGCGGATCGCTTGCTGACTCCGCGCCGGACCAGATGCGCGAGATATCCGCGAATCGCAAGTCGGTCTACTCCCTGCCAGGACCATCCGGCCGCGCCGTAATAGCTTCCGAGATACGCTACAAATTCGGCGAGATCACGCGTATATGCGGTGATCGTGTTGGGAGAGACGTTTCGTTCCTTCTCCATGTGCTCGAGGAACTCGGCGACACGATCGATCTCCGTGGTCACGCAACCGCCGCCGTTGAGTGAACCAGGTTGCCATCCCGCCAGCTCCGCATGTCCCGAATCGCACGCTCTGCCATCCGTTCCTTCTTTACGCGCTTGTCGCGAACGCGCTCCTCCAGGTCGTCCACCAGGCCGAAGTTTGCGTTCATTGGTTGAAAGTGTCGCGGGTCCGCTTCACGCAGATAACGATACAACGCACCAAGCATCGTCGTCGTTGGCGGCACGACAGCTTCCTGTCCGCTCAGTACACGCGAAAGGTTGATTCCGGCAAGAAGCCCGGACGCCGTGCTCTCCGTGTAGCCCTCGACTCCCGTAATCTGGCCCGCGAGGAAGATCCGCTCGTCGTCACGAAGCGTCAGCGCGGGTGTGAGAACACGCGGTGAATTGACGTACGAGTTACGGTGAATGGAACCGTACCTCAGAAATTCGGCGTTCGCCAGCCCGGGAATCATGCGGAACACGCGCTGCTGCTCAGGGATCCGAAGCCGCGTTTGAAATCCCACGAGATTCCACAACCGTCCGGCCCGATCTTCGCGGCGAAGTTGAACGACTGCGTGAGGCCTGCGCCCAGTTCTGGGATCCGAAAGGCCGACGGGCTTGAGCGGTCCGAATCGCAGCGTCTCATGCCCGCGTGAGTTCATCTCCTCGACAGGCATGCAGCCCGAAAAGTATGGCACCTTGTCGAATTCATGGCCGTGAAACTGGTCGGCCGCATCGAGCGCGGTGACGAACGCCTCGTACTCCTGCTCGTTCAGCGGACAATTCAGGTATGCGCCCTCCTCAGCGCCTTCCATCGTCTCCTTGTCGTACCTGGATGCCGCGAATACAATGCTCTCGTCGACTGAGTCACGCGAAACCACAGGCGCAATCGCGTCATAGAACGCGAGTGAATCCGCTCCGAGACGCCGGCGAAGTGACTCCGCGAGGCGGTCGCCGGTCAATGGCCCGGTCGCGATGACGGCTGGCGCGAGCGGAAGTTCGTCGACCTCGCCGCGCACGACAGTGATGTTTGCATGCGACGCGATTCGCTCTGTAACCGCAGCAGAAAAAACGTCGCGGTCAACCGCAAGCGCAGTTCCGGCAGCCACACGGGCAATATCGGCGCACTCGAGCACAAGACAACCGAGCTCGCGCATCTCCGCCTTGATTGCTCCGTGCGCGGTGGAGTGTTCAGTGCTCTTGAAGGTGTTGGAACAAACCAATTCGGCGAGCCGATCGGTCCGGTGCGCCTCAGTCTGGCGCACCGGCCGCATCTCATGCAACGCTACACGATGACCGCGTTGCGCGAGTTGCCATGCAGCTTCCGACCCCGCAAGTCCACCGCCAACAACGGTGACCACATCGTCATGCAACGACAGCCTCCGCCGGTTGCGCGGCAACATCCCATTCGTTCTGACACTTCATGCACCTGCGATATTCCCCGCGAGCCTTGGTCGATTTGGCCTCGGCACCGACAAATCCGCACTCGGGACACGTTTCGGCTACCGGTTTATCCCATACGACAAAGTCGCACGCGGGATAGTTGGCACAACCATAGAAAGCTTTCCCACGCTTCTTGGACCGCCTCACGGCGACATCGCCCGCACACTTGGGACACTTGACGCCCGTGGGCATCGAGCGGGTCCCGCGGCATTTGGGGAATCGGCTGCAGCCCAGAAAATCGCCGCTACGCCCCGTCCTGATAACCATCGGCGCGCCGCACTCGTGACAGATCTCGTCCGTCACGCGTGCGGCCTTCTTCTCGCCGCGTAACGGACGTGTGAACTTGCATGTCTTGGGATGGTTCTCGCACGCCATGAATGGGCCAAAGAAACCACCGCGCGGCACCAGTTTCCCGCCGCAGTCGGGACATTTCTGCCCCTCGAACTCCGACAGATCGTGTGCTTCGGCGATGAGGCCTTCCACATCGGCATGCTTCACCTGCTCGGCAAACGGCCCGTAGAACGCAGCCAGCATCTCGCGCCAATCGATGGTGCCATCTTCGACCTTGTCGAGATCGCTCTCCATGTTCGACGTGAACTGGACGTTGAAGACGTCCGGAAGGCTCTTAACCATGACACGCTCGACCTGTTCGCCAAGCGCCGTCGGGAAGAAGCGCCGCTGCTCCAGAAGCACGTAACGACGATCAGCCAACGTCGAGATGATCGACGCATATGTCGACGGGCGGCCGATCCCCAAACGTTCAAGTTCCTTCACCAGGCTCGCTTCAGAGAAACGCGGTGGCGGCTCAGTGAAGTGCTGCGTAGGATCGATGTGCTTGACCGGGATATTCTCACCCTGAGACATCGCCGGCAACGCCTGCTCGTCTTCCAGCGCCTTTCCGTCGCCGGCCTCACGCGCCTCCTGATACAGCGCCTGATAACCCGCAAACTTGATCACGCTCCCCGTCGCCCGAAACTGATAGCGGCCAAGGTCGAAATTGACCGTTGTCGTGTCGAATATTGCCGGCGCCATCTGCGATGCCATGAATCGCTTCCAGATCAGCTCATACAACTTGAACTGGTCATCCTTCAAATAACGCTTTACCGTATCGGGCCGACGAGTTGGATCGGTGGGACGCACAGCCTCATGTGCATCCTGCGCATTCTTTCCCTTTCCATCGCCATACAATTGCGGGCCGCCCGGCGCTAGAAATTCCTCGCCGAACAACGTCCGTAGATAATCGCGCGCGGCCGTCGCGGCAGATTCCGCCACCCGTGACGAATCCGTTCGCATGTAGGTAATAAGACCTACCGCGCCCTCCGCGCCGATGTCGATTCCCTCGTAAAGATCCTGCGCGAGACGCATCGTGCGCTTGGAGCCAAAACCCAGCCGCTTGGCCGCTTCCTGCTGGAGCGTACTCGTCGTAAAGGGCGCATATGGATTCTTCCGCCGCTCACGCCGCTTGACCTCGGTGATTGGAAACGTCTTCGTGCCGGCGAGATCATCCAGAATTCTCTGCGCGTCGGTTGCATTCGATATCTCCGGCTTCTTGCCATCGATATGATGCAGCTTGGCTGTGAATTCCTGTTTGCTCTTCTCCAGCAGGGCCGCAATCGTCCAGTATTCGACAGGCTTGAACGCACGAATCTCGCGCTCACGCTCGACGATCAGCCGCAGCGCAACAGTCTGGACTCGTCCGGCCGAGACACCCTTCTTGACGGTCTTCCACAACATCGGACTGGCCTTGTAGCCAACAAGCCGATCCAGCACGCGACGCGCCTGCTGGGCCTCCACCAGATGCTCGTTGATCTGACCAGCATTATCGATTGCCGCTCGAACAGCGTCACGCGTTATCTCGTGAAAGAGAACACGCTTCACTGGAGCGCCGCCCTTCCGCTTGATCTGCGACGCTACATGCCAGGCGATCGCCTCCCCTTCGCGATCGGGGTCAGTCGCCAGATAGATCTGGCTGGAATCCTTTGCAGCATTCTTGAGTTCGGCAAGCGTCTTCTCCTTGCCCGGTATCGTCACGTACTCCGGCTCGAAACCGTTCTCGACGTCGATACCCATCTTCTTCTGGGGGAGATCACGCACGTGCCCAATCGTAGCTCGCACCTTGTAGCCGCGGCCAAGATACTTGCCAATCGTCTTCGCCTTGGCCGGCGACTCGACAATTACAAGCGCTGTACCGGAACCATCTCCATCCAGCATCGTGTCGTCATCATACGCGCCAGCATCGACGGGCGCACGCTTCGCCGCGCTCTTCCGCACGACTTTACGAACGGTCTTGCGAGCGCTCTTGGGTGCAGCCGTCTTTGCTACGACCTTTTTCTTTGCTGCGGCGCTCTTAGTCGCCGTCTTTCTAATTGCCATTATTCCTTCTTATCGGTTGCCGGACTTCTCCGGAATCAATGCGTAGTGACGGATGATGTCGGGTCGCCGCCTTCCGAGCTTCCGTCTCCAAGCACCAGACGCAGGTCGGTCAGCGCAACTCGACCGTCGAAGTGCGTGAGAACGCGCTCGATCACGTGCTCGAGCTCGATTGGGTCCAGAAGCCCCGACCGGCTCAGGCCGACCAGGTATCCCCAAGCCTCGGCTGTGAAGCGGCTGCGTTCGTGAGGCCCGAGGACCCGCATCGACCGCGGCATGTTGTATCCATCTATTCCTTCAGTCATTCTCGCCTGCATTCTTCAGTGTGAAGTCACGCTCGGCGGCGAGCACCAGCTCCACCACCTTCGCTATCACGTTTGACCGCCCTATGCCGCCAGTCTCGATTGTCATATCGGAATACTCCTCGTAGACCGGCTTGCGCGCCTCATACAGAGCGCGCATCGCCCCGAATGGGTCGCCGGCACCGCTCAGAAGTGGCCGCCTTTCAATTCCGCGTCCCATCCGGCGAATCGCTGCGTCCGGTGCCACTCTAAGGTATATGATACGGCTATTGTCCAGCAAATGTGCCATTGCGGCGGAATTGAGCACCCAGCCCCCGCCAGGCGAGATAACCGAAGGCTCCATCCTGGCTACTTCCCCGGTAATCTTCGCCTCGACCGCCCGAAAAGCCGGCTCCCCATCGTCAAAAAAGATCTGAGAGACGGACTTGCCGAACGAACGCTCGACCTGCGCGTCAAGGTCGATGAAAAGCCGACCGAGTCGCTGCGCAACGGCTCGACCCACAGTAGTCTTGCCGACCCCTGGGAGGCCAACGAGCACTACGTGCTTCACAGACCCCACAACGTTTTGCCCAGGCTATTGTCCGGTGTCACGCTCAGCCAGATACCGCAGATACCCCTGCCGGTTCCGTTCAAGCTCCCTCAGGGAGTCTCCGCCGAACTTCTCCAGCATCGCGTCTGCCAGTACAAATGCAGCCATCGCCTCGGCGATAACACCCATCGCGGGTACTGCCGTCACGTCGCTCCGCTCCACAGTGGATGCTGCGCTCTCCCGGGTCGCCATTTCCACGGATGCGAGTGGCCGCATGAGGGTGCTGATCGGCTTCATGGCAACTCGCACTACCAATGGCTCTCCGGTCGTGATGCCGCCCTCCAGGCCGCCGGCGTTGTTACTCCGTCGGCGCAGCCTCCCACGCGACACAGCATCCTCTGCGGGATCGATTTCATCGTGTACGCCGGATCCATGCAGCCGCGCCGCCTGAAAGCCCATCCCGATCTCGACGCCTTTCACCGCCGGAATGGACATCAACGCCGCGGCAAGCCGGCCGTCCAGCTTGCGATCCCACGAAACGTGGGAGCCAAGGCCAACGGGCAAGCCGGTGACAACCACTTCGCAGATGCCGCCCAACGTATCGCCCGCCTGCTTTGCCTCATCTACCAGCTGAATCATGCGTGCCTCTGCAACGCGATCCAACGTGCGCAACGGAGAGCCGTCTGCTTCACCATTCAGGTCTGATGGAAACGTCTCTGGTGGCCGAGCGACGACATCGCCCAACTCTACAACATGGCTTCCAACCGACACGTCAAGCTGCGAAAGTAACGTGCGGCAAACCGCTCCCGCGGCAACCCTGGCGGTAGTTTCACGTGCCGACGCGCGCTCGAGTATGTCGCGCGCGTCAGCACGGTCGTACTTGAGCATCCCCGCCAGATCAGCGTGCCCGGGCCGCGGCCGAGTGACCGCACGCTTTCTCCCAGCGATGCGGCCATCGTCGCGTTCCTCGCTGGCGAGCGGAGCCGGACTCATTATCTCCTGCCAGTTACGCCAGTCCTGGTTCCGGATGAGCATGGCGATCGGGGAACCAAGCGTTTCACCAGCGCGCACGCCGCTCAGCATTTCAATGCGATCCGACTCGATCTGCATTCGGCGACCTCGTCCGTAGCCCGCCTGCCGACGCGCCAACTGAGCATCGACGTCTGCCGACAGCAGTCGAACGCCCGCCGGCATTCCCTCGAGGATTGAAACGAGCGCAGCGCCGTGCGATTCGCCAGCCGTAGTGAAACGAAGCATTTGGGACAATAATAAACCCGTCGAGACCGGCTACGGCAAACCGGATTGCACGGGCGACACCGAAATCACGACGGACGGGCGATTGGCGACACGCTTCCGCAACTCGCCTCCCAGCCGGATAACTGCCATTACTTGAACGACGAAGCCCGGCCATGAGCCGGGCTTCGTCGCTAACGATCTACTCCCATCACTCATCAGGGCGGGCAGCTCACGCCACCAAAGATCGATGGATCCACGTTCACGATCACCACACCCTTGGCCGTCGCGCCAACCAGGATCAACTGCCCGCTCGGCTGACGCAACGCCGACTTGATTGGTCCAATGATCGGATTCTTGATCGGAATCACCGCAATGCGCTTGAAGTGGTGATTCTCGTACACTTCGATCGATGGCTCCGTCGAAGCAGCGAACGAGTAGCAGGACTTGAGTGGCGACGACGCATCGATGCCATTCCCGGAGTTCAGCGGATGAAAGTCAAATCCCGGGTTACCGGAAGTCGGCGTCTGGAGCGTTCCCTGATGTCTGAGATCCTGATTGAACAGATAAATGGAATCGGCGCGGACTGCGGCGATGGCGCCGTCGAAATTGATTGCAACCCCTCCGACCCGCGCGAATGTGTTTGCCGTAAGATCGGCGACCTGCTCGGGTGGAGAGACTCCGAGGTCGACTACCGGCGTTGGAAGTCTCGTAATTACGCCGTTTGACATCGTTGTTGTCGAATCCAGACCGAACGACGCATTGAAGCCGATTACGCGGCTGCCCTGCACGGCTCCGCCTTCACCGAGAATTGCGTGGGCGAAGTTTCCGGAGCTGCGAGCGAACGTGCTGTCGCGGAACGCGATCTTGCTGATCTGTACAACGACAGAATAGAATGTCGTGTCGAACTTGATGATCGTATCCGCAACCGACGTCGGGACGTGCGGTTTAACGGCGATCGGCTGCTTGAATGGGACGAGAACGGAATCAGAGCCTGCAGCGCAATTGAGCCCGTTTCGATCGCAATTGACGCCAAAGCGATCGATCTCCAACGAGTCCGACGATCCTGCAGTCTGACCCATCGCCTGTTCGAAGAAGAAGTGCGAGCTCTTGGTCGTCAGGTTCTCGTACCGGACTGTTCCCTGATTCGGGAACGGAGTCGTCTGACCGGGTGTCGGCGTCGTCGAGTAGACGAGCACAACCTGGTCGCAGGTGTTCAGCGACGGGAACGGTGAGGATGACCGGCAGGTTGGCGCGAGATATTGTGGACGATCGCTGAAATCGTACGGCGTCCGCTGCTGGATATTGACTGGAGGATTCGTGCTCGGATCCGATACCGTCCTGACGGTATACGCGCGGATGTGCGGCAACGGATAACGATATACCTCGCGGCCTTCGGACGAGAACGGTATGGATCGATCGACGAGGCTGACGTATCCGATCGACGTGCCGCCCGAGTTCGCGACGAGAAGCGTGTCACCGTAATCACCGGTCGATGGGTTACGTGGCCATGCTGCAATGCCCCATGGACGTGAGCCGACGGCAATAGGTGCGTGGAAGCTGGAGTCTCCAAGGCTGAACACCTCGAGCTCGTTGCGATCTATGTTGGTGAGGTACAACCTATCGTAGCGCGGATGGTAAATGGCATCGGCGATCGTGCCGCCATTCGGAACCTGGCGTGTCACACCTGCGACTATCGTCAGAGTATCGACTCTGTCGATGCCACTTGCGAGCTTCGCATAGCCCCTGGCGCCATTCGCCGTCATCGCGAATGCCTTGATGTAGACGGTTGCGGGGAATGGAGGAACGAGTGTGTTCGGGATCTTCAGATTGAAGCGACGCGGAAGCGAGGTCGACGATCCATCGGAAGTAGAATCGCCCTGTACGACGATGGGCCCACCAATGGTACTCGTTATCTCGTAGCCGACGTCGGTAATTCCCGAGCCTGTCGTATCAATGGCGGTGACCGAGAGTGTGTCGTTTACCTCTACCCGTTTGTCAGAGCCAAAGTTTACGATCGGCGGAGCCTTCACCCCGGTCGCAGCCTGCACTTTGAGCGTAATGGGTGAGCCGAGACCGCGGTTCCCGAGGGAATCGCGGATAAACGGTGTCAGTGTGACGCTCCCAGCCGCGGTGGCAGCCGGAACGGACATGGTCAACTGTGTATTGCTGGAATCACCGAGTGGGCTCGAGAACGCTGCCGAGTCGGATGCTGTGAACGCGCCAGACGTCTGATAGCCGAGCCACTGCACCTTGACCTTACTCGTCCCGGTGATGGCTACGACAGTCGATTTGCCGATCACAACAGAGGAACCAGTCACTGGCGCGGTGATCACGACGCTTGCAGGCGCCAGGTTGCCGGTTCCGAGCTTGAGCGTGTCAGGCGCGGAGCCGTTACCAGCTCCGTCATAGGCAACGCCAACGAGCGTGACCGGTGTGCCGGCTGGTACACTGCGCGGAACCGACAACGCAAATGACAGATTGCTGCTTGTGACCGCCCCAGTGAACAACGTGTCAAAGGTTGCGCTGACCCCGCCCGTCGCCACGACGTGCACGCGCTGGATGCCAAGGTTGTCCGTGACACTCGCCGTGAACGACAACACGGAGTCAACCGTGCTCGTTCCCTTCTGGAGCTGTATAGTAGGCGCGATCGTATCGCCGAGCCCGCTCATGGATGCGTCGCTACACGCGAGCGCGCCTATGGCGAGCGCAGCAGTCGCCGCAGCGATGGAAAGCCTCATGTGCTTTATCATCTTACCGCCCTCGCGGCGATCCTGCATGCTCGCCGTCGTCAAGAACATGCGGCGTGATGAGGATGAGTAGGTCGCGCTTCTCTTCGGATTTCTGCGTTACACCGAACAGCTTGCCCACAAGCGGCAGATCAACAAGAACCGGAATGCCGCTCTTGCTCTGAGTCACCTGCGTCACCGTAAGACCACCGATGACCGCGGTCTCGCCGTCGTTCACAAGCAGGCGGTTATCGGCGCTCTGCTTGTTGAAGACGTAGCCGATGTCGGATCCAGCCAGCTGTGCGTCCGAATTCTCCGCGTGCACATCCAGAAGGACCTGATGGTTGTTGGTGATGTGCGGCGTGACCCGCAGGATTATACCGACCGAATGGAAGTTCACCGTAGCCTTTGGCTGCGTGACGCCGGCGGCGCCGGTCGACACGCTGCTCAGATCAAGGACGCGAACCGGGATATCCTGGCCGACCTGAATGTTGGCCTCGCGGTTATCGACCGTCACAATGCTTGGCTCAGCCTGCAGATCTGCCAGGCGGATTTCCTGGAGAGCATCGAGGAAGCTTGTCAGCGAAAAGTGCCCGACCGCCGCAGAGTAGACCAACTGCAGTGCTGGCGACGCTATGCGATTGTTCGCATTCGCGATTCCGGACAGAGTATTTCCACCAAGTGAGATGCGATTTCCGGTAATCGGCGTTCCTCCGCCAAGTCCGATGGGTACCCCGCTTGCGTTCGTGATGGGCTTGAGCGTGGTCGGGTCGATGCGCTGTGCGAGCGTGCTGAAGAACTGATTCTGCGTGCCTAGGTCGTAGGAAAGACCCAGGTCCTCGATGTTGGTCCGATCCACGAAGATGATTTTCGCCTTGATCGATACCTGCTGTGTGCGCACGTCGAGGTCGCGAACATAATTGACGATCCCCGCCATGCGCGAAGGCGTTTCCGTGACGATGAGCGTGTTGGTGCCTGGATTCGAGGCAACGGCGCCGCGCGTTATGCAGGTCTGATTTCCGAAGTTCGTCGCAGCGCCGCTTCCGGTGCCACCAGCGGCGCTCGCCGGCCCACCAGTGACGCAGTCCTTCGCGAGGAGCTTCGTTACGACTGGAACGAGCGAATCCGCCTTGGCATAATTGATCGGAATCAGCTGCGTGACCAGCGGCTCGAATGCCTGGCGCGACTGCACGTTGGCGTAACTGTCAACTGTGATGATGCCGGAAACGGGGTCTTCACTTGCGGCGAGCCCCTGACCCTGCAGAATCGCGCGGAGAGCAACGTCCCACGGCTGGTTTCTGATCTCCGCAGTAACGGTGCCGGTAACGTCTCGCCCCGTGACGATCGTGCGGCCGGCAAAGGTTGCGAACGCCGCAATGACGTCGCGGATGTCGGCGTCCTGATATGTAACGGTGATACGAGGCTGCGTGGACGGTTGTTCCGTCTGGAGGTACGACGGTTGACTGACGAGCGTCAGGTTCTGACGCGGTGGCGCCGATGCACGCGCGGCGTCGGCGTCCGGAGCGGCGATATCGCTTGCGACATCGGCGTCACGACCGGTGAGGCCGGTCCAGGTGGCGAAGTTACCTGCCTCTCCGCCAACAGCGATTCGAACTTCGTTGGCGCTGCGCTTGACTATGTAGGGGTGTTCGCGATCGAGCTGAAGAACAACACGGACGACTGTCGGCGAGAACTGTGAGACTTGCACATCGGTGATTCCGCCACGTGCAACGCGATCGTACGCAGAAGGCGTTCCGGCCAGCGACACGCCCTTGATGTCCACGATGACCCTGTATGGTGAGTCGAGGGTAAAGTCCTGCAGCGTGACCGCAGACTCTACCCCGATCACGACGTCGGCATGCCCCGAAGATGGAACCACGCTCACGCCAGTCACGGTTGGTGTGGCCATTCTTGGCGCGCAGCCTGCGGAACAGGCCGCCAACGTCTGTGGTTGTACGGGTGTGAGAGAATGACCCGGCGCGAGTGCGAACGCGGCGAGGGTGATCAGGGGCAACTTCATGGCGTCCTCTTTATTGTGGTATCACCGATCGCAAGCGATTCCTGCCGGCTGAAGCCAAACTCCTCGAGTGCGAACGTCACGACCTTTGGATCGATCCGGACAACACGCATCCGGCCGAGCGGCGTGCCGACCTTTACCCGATACTGCTCCTTCGTTCCCAGATCCCGCAGGACAGCAACGGAATTGCGCCCGAGAGGATCATACGCAATCGTGGTGAGGCGAAGATCCGAAAGGGTCGGGCGAATCTCGCTGCTCTTGACGAGCGACACGAATGGATCGCGGCGACCGGCTGGATCGTACTTGAACACCTCACGACTGAACGTGACGGTGCTGTTGGAATCGGCAGTTTGATCGGAGCCGGCCTGGTCGGTCGACTGCGCGTGCGCGTCCCCACGAACGAGCAGCAACAGCGCGAACGCTGTAAGCAGCATCGCGGCAATGGCGAGTGGATGGTTCCACGGCCCAGTGCGCTTTCGGGTTGTCATTTGGCCTCCCGGCCCAGCGTGAGCGGAGTTGTGCGCGCCACATATGTCTGGATCTGAAAACTCGCGTCCAGCAGCGACTCACCGGGTTTCTGATTTATTTGCGTCTTCGTACCCGTGTGCATTTTGAGATCGAGTCCGACGGGCGCCATGATTCGCTCGAGAGAGCCGACGTTCGTCAGGAACTCAGCAAGCTCATGGTAGCCGCCCATCACGGACACCTTGTAGCGATACGTGTCGAACTGCTCGCCCTGAATGACCGGCACCGGCTCGACGGACGCCAGATCCAGTCCGACGCGGCGAGCTGCCGTGGATACGTTCTCGAGTAGTGACGGTACCTCGTTCGAAGTCGGTACCAGTTCACGCATCATGTCCAGATTCTTCTGATACTGTGCGGCCTGGTTCTGTAGCTGCTGAACCGTGCCGCGAGCGATCGCTACGCGCGCCCGGCGATTATTGGTTTCCACGGAATCGACGTGGGCGCTCATCGCGCCGAGGGTGACCTGCTGCGGAGAAAATCGGAACCACCAGAATGCCCCCGCAAGCAGGATCGCGACGATTCCAATTATGACGAGATTCTTCTCGCGCTGCGTCCAGTTTGCACCTATCGCCATGCTAGTGCACCGCTATTGAAAGTGGGACGGTCTGTAGCAGACGCGGTGGAACGACTTCAGACTGCGCCTCCAGCTGAAACTCCGTCACTTCGTTGCCATCCGCGGTCACGAGATCGGAGCGTGTGAGCTGGACGTTCTTGATGAACGGCGACGCCTCAAGACTCTTCATGAATTGCGTGAGCGCCTGTACATCCACCGTCTGGCCGATGATCCGGAAATTCGTCGTCGTGGCGACGCCATTGAACAGCGAATCCGCGTGCGCCTTGCGTTGGGCTGAGGTCAGTTTGACAGCGCGTTTGGCCGCGCCGCCGGCCTTCGCACCCGCCGTGGTGTCGGTTGCGAGCGCCGCAGTCGAGGCAATGGGGCTGGTCTGACTTATCGACGTGAGCCAGGTGTACTGTGGCACGGCAAGATTGATGGCCTCGAGCAGATGCGGCCATGTGTATCTGGTATCGTCGATGGACTTGATGATCGCGACCTGCTGATACACCGAGTCGCGAGCAGTCTCAGCATGCTCGCGAGCAGTGAGCACAGCTGCAAAACGCGCGGAATCGGTCGCTGCCGCTGACTCGCGGGCAATGATCGCGGTCTCCTGCCTCGATTGATACACGTACATACCGGCAATCGCGCCCACGCCAATCACGGCGGTGAGCACGCCGAATATCAGGAACTTGTCCTTGAAGTTGGCACCAATGCTCGCGAGCGCCGCACCGGGCGCAAACTTGACTCCGCGGCTGGTGGTGCGCTTCGCGCCTGGTAAGAGATTGATCTCGATCATGACGCCTTCCGCAGGCCGAGCCCGACTGGAAGCATGAGGAGCGGCGCAATCTCGTCCATCGTAAACTCCGAAAGGGCGCCATCACGGACATGAAGATTCGCCAGGGGATTGGCGTATTCGACCTTGAGGCGAAGCCGCTGACCGAGAACGTCTGCAAGCCCGGGGACGCGGGATCCGCCACCGCAGACATAGATCGCCCTGACCTGCGGCGCGCCGCGCGCGGAGGCAGCGAGGAATGCCGCGGCACGCTCGACGCCTACGGCGATTTCCTCGCCGCGAGCTTCCAGAACGGCGTCAAGCTGTGGGTTGCGATCGTAACCCCGCACCAACCGCTCCGCATCGTCTGCGCTGAGTCCATGATGGCGCTGCAGGTCTTCCTGAAAGCGGCGCGTCCCGACGGCCAGGTCGCGCGTGAGAATCGGCACGCCGTTATCGAGAACGTTCACGTTGGTTATTTCGTTGCCGACGTTGATGAGCGCAACGGCACCGCGCATGGCTTCGGGGTGGTTCAACTCGAAGGCATTGTGCAGCGCAAAGGCGTCGACATCCACAAGTCGCGGTTGCAACCCTGCCTCGCTCAGAATCCTGAGTTTTGCATCCACCAGCTCCCGTTTGGCGGCGACCAGCAGCACGCTCATCTCTTCCGGCGTGGAATCGTCCTCATCCTCGAGAACCTGAAAATCGAGTTCGACGGATTCGACGTCCGGCACGTGTTGCTCGGCTTCCCACCGCATGAGCTCGCGCGCCTGCTGTTCCTTCACCCGCTCAGTCTGGATGCGCTTGATGATCACATCACGTCCGCCCACCGCCGTGACCACCTCTGTCGCCTTGGCGCCGGCGCGCTCCATGGCTTCCTGGATAGCATCCGAAACGAGTCGCGGATCCATCACCTCTCCCTCGACTATTGCATCGGGAAGAAGGGGTGCGACGGCAACCTTCACCAGCTCTGGCACACCGCGGGCGTGGTCCATGACCACGACCTTGATTAGTCCAGAACCGATGTCGAGGCCAACCGTAGTCTTGTTGCGGCCGAAAAAAGACATGCGACTCCATCATGAGTTCGGACGGGAAGTCCGTTACACAACTCTTATCGAGGTCAATACGACTGGTTGCCCCAAAAGGTCACGTTTCAGAACAGTTCCGCCCAGGCACGTTCCGGTACCAGGCGTAGTACCAGGTCCGCTGTATCGCCTGGGATGATCGCGCTCAGCCCAACCCTGTGACGGGCAACTGCCGCAGACCACTGGATTGTCGCAGTCGCGACGATCCATACATTTGAATTATCGACCTTGTCTACAGTTGCTATTAGCGTGAGATCGCCGAGTGTGCGGCTTGCCACACTGATTCGGCCGATCGGGGCGGCGCGCAAGGTGCCGGCACTCAGCCCGCGAAACGTCGCAAAGGCTTCCGTTTCCGCGGATACCAGTGCTTGGCGTTGAAGAGTTTCACCGCGCGCTGCGTCGCCCGCGGACAGCGATCCGTTTATCGCGACAATCAGGAGCGCACTGCCCACAGCCATCAGTAGCACGACAATCACGAGCGCGAACCCACGCCGGCCCCAATCCATTCTCACCAGCGGTTCCGGAGCGCCACAGAGGCGACCACCGAATCGCTCACGATTGGTGTTCCCATGCCAGGCAAGCGGAATGGCGTTGCGTATGACGCCCGAAAGATCAGATCCACACGTCCGACGTCCGCCACCGGTCCAGAAGTCGACACGGCCACACCAGCCCGACTGTAGTATCGAAATGATATCGGTCGACCGGACTCGCTCTCGTATGGGCCACTCACCGGCTGGATGGGTCCGCATGAAGCAGGACACCTGCGGTATCCGAGATACCACCTTCTGTCGCCGCCGCGATAAACGCTGTATCGCACCCGACGAACGATCCGCACCGGCGCACCACGCGTCGCCGCCACCACGACACTCGGCGCCATGCTGATTTGAACGGAGCGCGCCGCGCCGGCAGCATCGGTCACCGAAAGCAAGCCAGCCGAAGCGGGGCACCCGCCGGACGTCGCAACAAATGCGACCCCCTGCACGCTGGAGCGCTGCCATCCAGCCACGCCCGAGGGAGTCGAGTCGCCGAATATCAGAACATCGTCGCCAGCCTCAGGATCAACTACCCACGACGAGAGCACGCGGCCACTGGGCAGGGAATCCGGCGGAAGTGTAATCGTATTCGCTGCCGGCCTTGTGCAAAGCGTAGAGCTGCCAATCGCGGAGTAGAACTCCATCGCAGTGTCAGCCGCCACGGTCACGCTGTCGCCTGGTGGAGAGATCCCTCTCAATTCTGCTGCAAGGATATCAGCGCCGTCCCGGAGCCTCGAGTTCAGGTCCAATGCCGCGGATATCGCATTTGCCGCACGCAGATGCCGCACCACGTGTGCTACCGCAAGACTGGTGACGGCCATCATCACCACGATCCCGACGATCAGCTCGACGAGCGTCGCTCCCATGCGCTGATCGGCTTGAGTCACCGGCAACGGCTGAGCGCGTCATACTGTTCGGTCCGCGTCAGAAGTTGGCGCGGATAGCGACTTGATTGGGTGACATGTACAAGATCTCCCTCCTGTGTGGATGTCCAGTCGATCACGACGGCGTTGAGCGAATCGA